>CBDUEE010000243.1:0-3898 GCA_965366105.1 uncultured Flavobacterium sp.
GCATGATTTGAGTTACTGTTTCAAGGAAGTTACCATACGTTAAAGTTCCGTCTGGGTTAAATTGTTTCCACATAGATGCTTGCAAGAAACCTGCAACATACATTGGAATTGTATATAATATAATACCCAATGTACCAATCCAAAAGTGGAAGTTAGCCAGTTTTAAAGAGTACAATGTAGTTTTAGACATTCTAGGAACCAACCAATAAATCATACCAAATGCTAAGAAACCATTCCATGCTAATGCACCTACGTGAACGTGTGCAATAATCCAGTCCGTATAGTGCGCGATAGCATTTACGTTTTTAAGAGATAACATTGGACCTTCAAAAGTAGCCATACCATAACCAGTAATTGCTACAACGAAGAATTTCAAAACAGGATCAACACGTACTTTATCCCAAACACCTCTTAATGTTAACAATCCATTAATCATACCACCCCAAGATGGAGCAAGCAACATGATAGAGAAAGCAACCCCTAAGTTTTGCGCCCAGTTAGGCAAAGCAGAATATAACAAGTGGTGCGGTCCAGCCCAGATGTATATAAAAATCAAAGACCAGAAGTGAACAATAGATAATCTATAAGAATAAACCGGACGATTAGCTGCTTTAGGAACAAAATAATACATTAATCCTAAGAAAGGAGTAGTCAAGAAAAATGCAACTGCATTATGACCATACCACCATTGTACTAATGAATCTTGAACTCCTGCATAAACAGAATAACTTTTGAATGCAGAAACTGGAATCTCTAAGTTATTGAAAATATGCAACACTGCAACGGTAACAAATGTTGCCAAGTAAAACCAGATTGCAACATATAAATGACGCTCTCTACGTTTAATCATGGTTCCAATCATATTGATACCCATAACCACCCAAATAAGGGTAATTGCAATATCTATTGGCCATTCTAGTTCAGCATATTCTTTAGAGGAACTGAATCCTAAAGGTAAGGTAATAGCTGCAGAAACAATAATTAATTGCCATCCCCAAAAGTGAATATTACTTAATAGATCGCTATACATTCTCGCCTTAAGCAATCGCTGCATGGAATAATACATTCCCGCAAAAAAAGCATTCCCTACAAATGCAAAAATAACCGCATTTGTATGTAACGGTCTTAACCTACCGTAGCTTAACCAAGATATTCCATCGGTCATGTTTGGGAAAAGAAACATAAAGGCTAAGGTAAGCCCAACGATCATCCCTACTACGCCAAAAGCAATAGTAGCGAAAATAAATTTCTTTACAATTTTGTTGTCATAATAAAACTGCTGCATTTCCATAATTAAATTTGTTTTTTTATTTTAATTTTAATGTGTGAGGTCAATAGAACTGGATTAATTATCCATTTCCTTTTCCTCATTTTTTTCAAGCTTAGTTATTTTTTTTGTAGACTTCATCAACTCATCATCAAAAAGCATTCTGACAGATGGCGTATAATCATCGTCATATTGCCCTGTTTTTACGGCTGTTATAAAAGCAATAAAAAAACCAATAGCGATTATTATACTGATGGTTATTAATAAATAAATGACACTCATACCTGAATTTAAGTTAACAAAATTAGTTTGATTATTTTGTCCAAAATATGACAATTGTCATAATTATCCAAAAACGTTAAATTTTTGTGAAGATACATAATTAATCCTCATGCACGCTTATTTCTTCTTTGCGTAGTAGCTACTCATGACCGTTACAAAACTAACAATAGTTATCGTACTCAGTGGCATGATGATGGCTGCTACAAGAGGTAATAAATTTCCTGTTACTGCAAACGAAAGTCCCACAATATTATATAATAATGAAAGCGCAAAACTCATCTTAATCGTTGTAATAGAATTTTTAGAAAACTTTAAAAAGTAGTTTAATTTTTTAAATTCACTAGCATCTAAAATCGCATCACAAGCTGGTGAAAAGACATTAACATTTTCCGAAATTGAAATTCCTACATTACTTTGCGCCAATGCTCCCGCATCATTTAACCCGTCGCCCACCATCATAACATTACTCCCTTGATCTTGCAAATTCTTAATAAATTCTAATTTCTGTTCTGGTTTTTGATTAAAAATGAGCTCGGTTCCCACAGGTAATAGTTCTTCTAAAATAGAACGTTCGCCTTCATTGTCTCCAGAAAGGACTTTGATTTTATATTGCCTACTTAAAATCTTAAATAATTGTTCTAAACCTTCTCTATATTGATTGTTGAAAACAAATTTTCCGTAATAAATACCATCAATTTTTATATGAACCGAAGTCTGCTGGAGATCTGAATTTTCTATTTTTTCTACAAAAACTGCAGATCCAATTAAAATGTCATAACCGAAAATTTTAGATTTAATCCCTTTACCAACAATCTCTTCAAAATAGTCGACCTTCATTTTTTTAGCAGTCGAAGCAGACTTATTTTCTAAAATTGGTATCGGTAAATAATCATACAGCATTCTACTCAAGGGATGATTAGAGGCACGAAGCACGTTTTTTATTAGCAATAAATTTTCATCTGACAAAATAGTTCCTTCATAAGATATATTCGATTTTTTATTCGTTGTAATGGTGCCCGTCTTGTCAAAAACAATCGTATCAACTTTTGCTAATTGCTCGATAACCAATGCATTTTTTAGATAAAATTTCTGTTTACCCATGATTCTCAGCACATTTCCAAATGTAAACGGCGCTGTCAACGTTAAGGCACAAGGACAAGCGACTATAAGAACTGCTGTAAAAACATTAAAAGCGGTATTAGCATCTATAAAAATCCAATATCCAAAAGAGACAAAAGCAATTAATAAAAGTATTGGCGTAAAGTAACGAGAAATGCTATCGGTAATGGTTTTGTGTTTTTGCTCGACATTTTTTTGGAAAACATCATTGCTCCACAACTGAGTAAGATAACTTTGAGAAACCGAATGTAAAACTTCCATTTCGATAACTTTTCCTATTTGTTTTCCTCCAGCAAAAACCTTGTCGCCTGATTTCTTTGCAATTGCAATTGCTTCTCCAGTTACAAAACTATAATCAATTTCTGCTTGTTCTGATATTAAAATACCATCCACAGGAATCAATTCTTGGTTTCTTATTAGCAAGCGATCTCCCTTTTCTACTTCATAAATTGGAACACTTTCCTCAGAGGCATCTGCATTTATCCTAGTAATTGCAATTGGAAAATAGGATTTAAAATCTCTTTCAAAACTCAAAAAACTATAGGTTTTTATTTGGAACATTTTACCTAAAAGCATGAAGAAAATCAGTCCGGTCAAGCTATCAAAAAAACCAGAACCATAGTCCATGATAATATCAAATGCGCTGCGAACAAACATTACAACAATCCCTAAAGCGATAGGAATATCGATGTTTAGCATTTTAGTTTTAATACTTTTATATGCAGAAACATAGTACCCACTAGCAGAGTAAAAGAAACTTGGCATTGCTATGGCAAAAATTAACCATCTAAAAAACCCACGGTATTGATCTAGCCAATATTCTTTAACTTCAAAATATTCTGGGAATGATAATAACATAATATTTCCAAAACAAAAAAAAGCAACTCCTAATTTATAAGTCAGCGTGCGATCAACTTTATTATCTCCCGTTTCATAGTTTTCTAAACTAATGTATGGCTCATAACCTATCGAGCTTAATAAATAAACAATACTTTTGATAGAAACTATCTCTGGATTATAGGTGATTCGAACTTTCTTTTCAGGAAAATTAACCTGTGAAGTACTTATTCCTTTTTGAAGACGCTGTAGATTTTCCAAAATCCAAATACACGAGCTACAATGTATGTGTGGAATGTTAAGTGAAATAATAGCGGTTGAATTCTCTTCGAATTCCAAAAGTTTGGATACAATGCTTTCATTATCTAAAAAATCATATTTACCTTTAATATC
>CBDUEE010000244.1:0-3895 GCA_965366105.1 uncultured Flavobacterium sp.
AGGATAGCCTGGGATGCCGTTGCGATCAGGGCTAGGTTAATTGGATTCAAACACTTTTTTTGGAAATCTTATATTTTATTTCCAGTCATAAATTAGTAGAATTTTAAGATCGTTTTTCTTCTTTATTGGTTTAATTTCAATAACTTACGGTGTTATTAATCAACAAAATAAACTATTATGGCAACAGTACGATTAGGCGATATTGCCCCTGATTTTGAAGCAGAAACGTCACAAGGAAAAATAAAATTCCATGAGTGGCTTGGTGATTCTTGGTGCATTTTATTCTCACATCCAGCTGATTTTACTCCAGTTTGTACCACAGAACTAGGAGCGGTAGCGAACTATTATCCAGAATTTGAAAAACGAAATGTGAAAGTAATCGCATTGAGTGTTGATGGAGTAGATTCGCACATGCAATGGATTAAGGATATTAATGAAACGCAAAATACTACGGTTAACTTTCCTATAATTGCTGACGAAGATAAGCATGTTGCTCGATTATATGATATGATTCATCCCAATGCAAGTGAGAGTTTTACAGTTCGTTCTGTTTTTATAATTGGTCCTGACAAGAAAATTAAATTAACATTGACCTATCCAGCATCAACAGGAAGAAATTTTGATGAATTGTTGCGTGTAATCGATAGTCTACAATTAACGGCCAATTATAGTGTTGCCACACCTGCTAACTGGAAAGATGGCGAAAGAGTAGTGATCTCAACAGCCATAAAGGATGAAGATATTGCAGCTAAATTTCCAAAAGGGTGCGAAATAATAAAACCGTATCTTAGAATGACTCCCCAACCAAATAAATAGTGATTTACAAGATATTTAATTAAAAAAGCAGTTTAAATAGACTTTAAACTGCTTTTTTTGAATTACTTTTATTAGTAATTAATAATCCAAGAACAATAATGGCCATACTTATAATTTGGATAAATCCAATGGCTTGATTTAGAAAAAAATAAGCGAGAATTCCACTGAATATTGGAATCAAGTAATAAATCAAAGCAGTTTTTGATGTTCCTATTAATCCAATCGCTTCGTTCCATAAATAAAAGGAAATAAGCGAGGCAAAAATTCCAACATACGAGGTTGTTAAAACAGTTTTCCAATCGAAAACTACTTTTTCATAGTATCTATTCTCCCAAATATAAAAAGGTAAAAGCGCTACTGTACCAATCATGAAAATACTAAATAAAAATACTTTAGAATCTAATTCTTCTGGTTTTTTGCGAACTAAAAGAGTGTAACAGGCAAAAAAGAAACAAGCTAAAAGCATTAATAAATCTCCAAATGTAAAATTTATAGTGAGTAACGCTTGTAAGGACCCTTTTGTAATAAGTACCAGAACACCTGTTATTATGGTCAGTATTCCTAAAATTCTAAGATTTGAAATTATCTCTTTAAAAATAATTCTTGAAATCGCAATAATAAATAACGGAATTGAAATTGCAATAAGTGATAAATTTATCGCACTGGTAGTTTTTCCAGCAAAGTAAATCAACGTATTGAAAATGGTAATGCCTAAAACTGCAGTGAGAGAAAGATACCAAAAATATTTTTTCACAATTGTACTGTTTGCGATAGTCGCTTTTAATGCAAATGGAGCAAATACAATACAGGCTGTAGTCCAGCGCCAAAAAGCCAAACCAATAGGTGGTATATGTTCTTTTATACCGCTAGCAATTACCATATTTACAGACCAAAGGAGTGTAGCTAATAAGGCAAATAAAATCCCTTTAGTCTGGTTGGTCATTAAATAAGATTGTTTATTTTGGCGTGTTGCAATAAAAGAATTGTTTTAGCATCTTTAATGTCACCAGATGCTATCATTGCGTAAGCTTCATCATAATCCATTTCTAACACATCGATATTTTCTTGTTCTTGTTCTAATCCACCACCTTCACTCACTTTCATACTCTGGTCATATTTACCCACGAACAAATGTAGAATTTCAGTTACAGCACCGGGAGACATATAGGTTTCCATTACTTTATCAACTTTCGAAATACGGTATCCCGTTTCTTCTTCTGTTTCTCTTATGATACATTGCTCTGGATTATCTTGGTCCAGTAATCCAGCACAAACTTCTATCATCATACCTGTTTGGTTGCCGTTAAGATAGGTAGGTAGGCGAAACTGACGCGTTAATAGCACCTTTTTTTCTTTCGTATTATAAAGTAAAATTGCAGCACCGTTTCCTCGATTGTAGACTTCTCTTTTTTGGGTTATCCAAGAGTCATCTTTTTTTTGATAATCAAATGTAACTTTATTCAAAACGTACCAATTATCAGATAGTAATTTGGTTTTTTGTATTTTAATAAGAGGGTTTTTCATTTTATTGACTGAATTTTATTTAGGAATTATTTCTACTATAAGAGTAGTACGTTTAAGTACTTCTTGTTTTCACGAAAGATAATGAGGGAATTAGTTCTTTCCAAAACACACAATGACTTAGCCAAAAAAACGTTTAAATTTACTTCTTTGTGGCTTTGCACCTTTCTGGTAAATTAAATAAAAAGTGCTGTAATTAGTGTGACGCCTTTTAATCTAAAAAAAAACGCTCTGAATTTTCAGAGCGTTAATAATCTTATTTTAGAATCGTTTGTTTTCTGTCTGGTCCTACAGAAACAATCCTGATAGGAACTTCAACTTCTTTTTCTATGAATTCAATATATTCTTTCAACTCTTGTGGTAATTCATCATAAGTAGTCATTCCAGTCAAATCTTGTTTCCATCCTTTAAACTCTTGGTAAACAGGAGTAACATTTTCTGGCTCGATGTTGTAAGGAAAATGAGAAATTTTCTCTCCTTTATAATTGTATTCTGTACATACTTTCAAAGTTTCAAATCCTGAAAGGACATCACCTTTCATCATCATTAATTGTGTAACACCATTCACTTGAATAGCATATTTAAGTGCTACTAAGTCCAACCAACCACAACGTCTTTGTCTTCCTGTTACAGATCCAAATTCATTTCCTACACGTGCCATAGTTGCGCCATCTTCGTCAAAAAGTTCAGTAGGGAAGGGTCCACTTCCTACTCGAGTGATATAAGCTTTGAAAATTCCGTATACTTCTTTAATTTTATTAGGAGCAATTCCTAAACCAGTACATGCACCAGCTGCAGTAGTATTTGATGAAGTTACAAATGGATAAGTTCCAAAATCTACATCTAATAAAGAACCTTGAGCACCTTCACACAAAATTGATTTACCCGCTTTTTGAGCTTGGTGTAAATACTCTTCGCTATCAATAAAATCTAATTTTTTTAAATCCTCAATTGCTTCAAAGAATTCTTTTTCTAATTCGGGTAAATTATATTGAATATCTACATCGTAAAAAGAAATCATTGCTTCATGCTTGTCAGCCAAAGCTCTGTAACGATCTGCAAAATCTTCTAGTTCTATATCTCCAACACGAATACCGTTTCTGCCCGTTTTATCCATGTAAGTTGGTCCAATTCCTTTAAGCGTAGATCCAATTTTTGCTTTCCCTTTAGATGCTTCTGAAGCTGCGTCTAATAATCGGTGAGTTGGTAAAATTAAATGTGCTTTTCTTGAAATGATCAATTTTGACTTTAAGTCTAAATTAAATTTAGCTAAACCGTCAATTTCACTTTTAAAAACTACAGGGTCAATAACAACTCCATTACCAATAATGTTCATGTTGTTACTATGAAAAATTCCAGAAGGAATGGTTCTAAGTACGTGTTTTATACCGTCAAATTCTAGAGTATGTCCTGCATTTGGTCCACCTTGAAAACGAGCAATAATGTCGTATTTTGAAGTAAGAACATCAACAATTTTTCCTTTTCCTTCATCTCCCCATTGTAATCCTAGTAATAAATCTACGGTCATTCTGTGTGTTATTTGTAGTTAATTTTTATA
>CBDUEE010000245.1:0-3850 GCA_965366105.1 uncultured Flavobacterium sp.
ATTGCAGGCTTTCAGACAAATATTTTCAAGCTGTAAGACCAAGCTGTTCATCTCTTCCTTTTTTATTAAAGCAGTTGCTAATTCCTGAATTTTTTTTGCTATATTTTCATAATCCGAGTGAATGCCAACTATTACAAAAGAGGGAATAATTTTATGTATTGTAGCACTTAATAAAGACCAGTTTTCATCTAATAAACTTTGTTTTATAGTTTTTATTAAAACAGGTGTTTGGGTTAGATAGAGTGTTATCATTTCTGTCATTAAAGCCGGATTTGATTTTGTTCTTTGTTTTAAATACGTAAGATCAATACAACTTACATTTTCAATCACATCTTGTTTTTGTTCTATATTGTTGGTAGTTTTTGTGTCAAATTTGGGTTTGTTTAAAACCCCTATTATTTTACTATATAATAATCGTTCATCAACTGGTTTTGCAAGATAGTCATTCATTCCAACTGCTTTGCATTTTGCTAAATCGACCGTAGTCACATCAGCAGTTAAAGCGATAATTGGTATTTTAGAATTCATAGTTTTACGGATGTATTCTGTAGCTTCAAATCCATTCATTATTGGCATTTGTAGGTCCATTAAAACTACATCGTAATCTTTCTCTTTTAATTTTTCTATTGCCACTTTACCATTTTCAGCAATATCTCTTTCAAAACCAAAATCATCCAGAAGGGTTTTCATTAGCAACTGATTCAAAGGTATATCCTCAACTACTAAAACTTTTATATTTTTTATTTCTGTATCCAGTTCAGTAATTTCATTTTCTAATTCAGCTTCAGCTGTAGTTTTTAGAAAACTTAATGTAAAACTAAAAGTAGAACCTTGGCCTACTTCACTTTTTACACGAATAGTACCACCTTGTGGCTCTATAAGTTGTTTTACAATAGCTAGACCAAGGCCGGTTCCTCCATATAATCTTGAGGTGTGACTTGATGCTTGCTGAAAATTTTCGAATATTTTTCCTAATCTATCTTCTGGTATTCCAATACCAGTATCCGTTACTGCAAATTCAATAATTACTTTTTCTAGATCTTCATATAATAAATGTACACTAACAGTAATTTTACCTTTTGACGTAAATTTTACCGCATTACTAACTAGGTTTAAAATAATTTGATGCAAACGAACAGGATCGCCTACAAGAACATCTGGAATTTTACGATCGTATTCTTTAACTAGTTTTAGATTTTTCTCTTGTATTTTAGGTTCAAATAAGTGAAGCATAGCGGATACCGAAGACTTCATTTTGAAAGCTGTTTTTACAAATGTCATTTTACCAGCATCTACTTTTGCTAAATCCAATATATCATTAATAAGAACGATTAATGCATCGCCACTCATTTTTATTGCATCTAAATATTCTTTTTGTTTAGGAGTCAACTCTGTTTTGAGAACCACTTTTGTAAAACCAATAATGGCATTCATCGGGGTACGAATTTCATGACTCATATTAGACAAAAACTGTTGTTTTGCTTTTACAGCATTTTCGGCTGTAATTGTTGCATTTTCAGCATTTCTTTTTGCTTCTTCTGCAATTTCAGTAGCTAACTCTGCAAAAACTCGGGCCTCAACTAATTCATTTGCAATCTTTTTTTGATCTGTAATATCTCTGGCCACAACTACAACACCTGCAACATTTCCTTCTTCATTTTTATAAACGGAACCATTGAATAATACATCTGTCAATTTCCCGTTTTTGTGACGAAGGGTTAGTGGAGAATCATTAACAGATCCTTTATCGAAAACTTCCTCATAAACTTCACGAGCTTTTTGTTGCTCTGTAAAATAATTAAAGAAATGTGAATTTGTAAGTTCTTCACGAGTTAATCCTGTATTATTTACAAATGCTTCATTCATATCAGTAATCTTTCCTTTTGTATTAATGGTAACCAAAGGATCGCGACTAGCTTCTATTAAACTGAGGGTATATTGAGAGTCAAAATTTGCAGTGTCATTTAGGTCTTTAAGTTTCCTATTTACAATTTTCCATTTTTCTTTTTCTTTGTTTTGAAACAGAAGTTCTTCATTAGTTAGTATAAATTCGTTGGCTCTTTTTTCTTTTTCATCATTTTGAAATGCCAATTCTTTGTCTGCTATAACTAGTTCTGCAGCTCTCTTTTCCTTTTCTTCGTTTTGAAAAAGAAGTTCTTTATTAGCAACTATTAATTCGTTAGCTCTTTTCTCTTTTTCATCATTTTGAAACGCTAGTTCTTTATTCGCAATTATTAATTCTGCGGCTCTCTTTTCCTTTTCTTCGTTTTGAAACGCTAGTTCTTTATTCGCAATTATTAATTCTGCAGCTCGCTTTTCCTTTTCTTTATTTTGAAAAATGAGCTCTTTATTCGCAATTATCAGTTCATTTGCTCTTTTTTCTTTTTCATCATTTTGAAACGCCAGTTCTTTATTAGCAATTACTAATTCTGCAGCTCTTTTCTCTTTTTCATCATTTTGAAATGCTAACTCTTTATTAGCAATTTTTAAATCTAAAGCCCATTTTTGTCCACTAATATTTCGCGCAACTACTACAACTCCTTGTACAATTCCATCCTGATCTTTGTAAACAGAACCATTAAACAGAACCTCAGTAAAACTGCCGTTTATATGTTGAATGGTAAGCGGAAAATCTTCTATAAATTTATTTTTAAAAACTTCCTGATACACTTCCTTGGCTTTTTGTTTTTCAGTAAAGTAGTCAAAGAAATTGGAACCAGTAAGTTCTTTTCTAATAATTCCTGTAACAGTAACCAATGCTTCATTCATATCCGTAATCTTTCCCTCACTATCAATAGTAATTAAAGGATCAAGACTGGCTTCGATTAAACTATGTGAATATTGTGCTGCTAATTTTTGGGCTTTACTATCTGTAGCTTTAGTAAAAAAACCATGAGTAATTCCTTCTTCATCTTCGTAAATAGAAGCATTATACAAAACATCATTGGGTTTTCCATTTTTGTGTTTTACGCTCAGTGAATAATCTTCAGTAAAACCTTTTTCAAAAACATGTTGCCATTTTTTTCGTAGATGCTGATTTTCTGTAAAAAAATCAGAAAAGTCTTTGTTTAGTATTTCTTCTGGCGAAACCTCAATACTTTTAATTGATGCTTCATTAACATCAGTAATTTTTCCTTCAGTATCAATTGTAACGAAAGAGCCAGTAGTATTATCTACTAAATCTAATGATTCTGATTTTTTTTTATTTTTCATTTAATTGATTAAGTTACCAATTTCCTCAATTGGATTACGTCTTTTATCTTTTAATTGTTTAAAATGAGAAGGGGAGAGTCCAGTCACTTTTTTGAACTGACTTGATAAATGGGCTACACTACTATAGTTCATTTTCCATGCAATTTCAGTAATATTCAATTCACCATAAATAATGAGTTCCTTTATACGTTCTGTTTTATGAGAAATTATAAATTGTTCAATAGTTGTTCCCTGCACTTCCGAAAATAAGTTAGATAAATAGGTGTAATCGTGACTTAATTTTTGACTTAAATAATCAGAAAAATTAATTTTTATTGGTTCTACAGAATGATGAACCATTTCGATTATAACATTTTTTATTTTTTCTATAAGCATGGATTTTTTGTCATCCATCAATTCAAGCCCCGAATCTAAAAGTGCCGATTTTAAAAGTTGTCTTTGTTCCATAGAAATAACTTCCATAATTTCTACTTCCCCTAAATCAACAACCATGAAGTGAAGTTTAAGCTTTTTTAATTCTTCTTTTACCACCATTTTACAGCGGTTGCTTACCATGTATTTTATGTATAGTTTCAAATGATTTGAATTTATAATTGACACAAATGTGCCTTTTCATAATAAATGTACATTATAAAAT
>CBDUEE010000246.1:0-3842 GCA_965366105.1 uncultured Flavobacterium sp.
TCAAAACCCTCTAATCTAGCTTTTGATAACGATTCCTGGTATTTATATTTTTCAAGTTGTGGATTGTTTTTAAATGAATTATAGGCAAAATCTTGAAATTTTTTATTGTTAATTTCATTCTGAATTTTATTTTTTTGAAATAAAAGTAAGCCTCCTTTGTGTAATACCAAATCTATATCAGAAATGGTTCCAAGTGCAACAATATCGAGTTTTTGTTTGTTGTAAAAAGTAGCCGGATAGTACTTAATCTGCTCACTCAAATCAACTGCAAATAATCCTTTATTCGTAGTTCCTATGTATAAAATATCTCTTTTATCATCGTAAAATAAGCTCCATATTTCGGAACTTTCAATTCCAAACTCCTTATTTACATTTTTAATTTTATTTTTTACTGTTCTAAAAACACCTCCTGAAGCAAAGTTAATTCCGCTTCCTGCGAAATACGTAACGCCTCTTTTATCTGTTGCATAATCCCAGAACACTGTGCTTCCAAAACGATTTTTTGATAGTCTATTAGATAAATAGTCCTTAATACTAATCTTAGACAAGGATCCATTTATTGTGTCCGAATGACATATTAAGAGACTGTCCTTTACTTTATGAATTGAAAAAATATCAGGTTGTTTATGATTTATCAACTTTATACTTTTGGCTTCTAAATCAATTCTCCAAAAACCATCATTAAATGTTCCAAAATAGATTTTAGAATTTACTTCAACAAAATCCATTACCTGAAATAAATTTCGACGACCTCTAATCTTTTTACTAAGGATAATTTTTCTGGTTTTTATATCGAGTACAGAAACTCCAGATTCAGTTCCTATGTACAGTAGATTTTTGTGGATGAAAAGTCTTCTGATTTTATTATTAATCAATCCTTTTTCTTGGTTAATAATCGTGAATTTTTTACCGTCATAAAAATTAAGACCTCCACCATGACTACCAAACCACATATTATGATTACGATCTTCTAAAATAGCCCAACAACTATTATGCGCTAAGCCATCAGAAACAAAAAAGTTACTTACTTTTCCATTCTGTAAAGCTGATAATCCATTGCCCGTTCCAACCCAAAGAATCCCTCTACTATCCTTGTAAACCGAGTAAACACTATTATTAGGTAGCCCATCAATAGTTGAAACGTTTTTTGATGGGAATTGTTGAGAAAAAACTATCTCGACAAATAAAAGAAGTATTATTAAAAAATTATTTTTTTTGAATGATAGCATTTATAAATTCGTCTTTTTTTCTAACAGATACTGGTAGTGTTTCGCCATTGCAAAGTTCCACCAGAAGTTCATTTGTTTTATTAAATCGAGTCACATAATTAAGGTTAACTAAATAGGACTTATGAATTCTATGAAAAATAGATTTTGGTAGTAGCTCTTCAATGTATTTCAAAGTTTTTGATAGGACAATACTTTTACCATTTAAGCATACAATTTTACAATAATTGCTATCCGCTTCACAGTACAATATTGCATTAGTTTTAAGCAATTCAAATCCATTTTCTGTAGGTAATGCAATCTTATTATATTCTGAACCTCCAGTATCAATATTTTCTAAAAGTAATTTTAGTTTTTCTTCCTGAGATGCTTTATGCTGTTTTCTATCATATTTTTTTATAGTCTCCAGTAAATCTATATAATTGATTGGTTTTAATAAATAATCTAAAGCACTACATTTTATAGCATCAATTGCAAATTCTGAATGAGCTGTAGTAAAAATGACTTCAAACTTAACTTCATTAAGCTCTTTAAAGAGCTGAAAGCCGTTTTTATTAGGCATCTGAATATCCAAAAAAACTAATTCTGGATTATATTTTTCAATAGATACAATAGCTTCATCGACACTTTCGCATTTGTCAAGAATTAAAAATTTATCTGGAAAATAACGCATTAAAAGTTTTTCTAAAAATTCTCTAGCGTTATATTCATCATCAACAACAATAGTCTTAATCATTTTATAAATGTAGTAAAACCTAAACTTATTTGGTTAATTGATTTAGTTATCGTCGTAAATTTACTAGTAAACGTATCTTGAAATTAAAATCTTTCAGAAATCGTAAAATAAATAAAGTAAAATCACATTTTTCTGATTCATTAGAATCAAGAAATCTTGAAACGGTAAAACGAAACGGAATTAATAAATCAATGCGTATTTTTTCAAAATATCCCAACACTTTACAGACAAAAAGTCATATTAAAATAAACAATTCGCAATTAGTCATTTAATAGCTTACTTTTGCAAAAAAATTAGCATTGTGAATTACTTATCAGTTGAAAATATTTCCAAGTCTTTTGGAGAAAGAACACTTTTTGAAAACATTTCTTTTGGGATTAACAAAGACCAAAAAATTGCCTTTATAGCCAAAAACGGCTCTGGAAAAACTACAATTATGAGTATCATCAATGGTTTGGAAGAATCAGATACGGGTCAAGTAGTTTTGAGAAAAGGTATTAGAATGGCTTTTTTGTCGCAAAACAACAATCTACAAGAGGAATTAACTATTGAAGAAAGCATTTTTGCTTCGGACAACGAGATTCTAAAAGTGATTGAAGCCTATGAAAAAGCATTAGAAAATCCAGAAGATGAAGAAGCGTACCAAAAAGCTTTTGACGGAATGGACCAGCATAATGCTTGGGATTTTGAAACGCAATACAAACAAATTTTGTTTAAATTAAAGTTGGAAGACTTTAAACTGAAAGTAAAAAACCTTTCGGGTGGACAAAAAAAACGTTTATCACTAGCTATTATTTTGATCAATCGTCCTGATTTATTAATCTTGGATGAACCTACGAATCACTTGGATTTAGAAATGATCGAATGGTTAGAAAGTTATTTTGCCAAAGAAAATATTACCTTATTTATGGTAACACACGACCGTTTCTTCTTGGAACGTGTTTGTAATGAAATCATCGAACTTGATAATGGAAAATTATACAACTACAAAGGGAATTATTCCTATTATTTAGAGAAAAAAGAGGAACGCATTGCATCTGAAAATGCAAGTGTTGATAAAGCACAAAACCTATTCGTAAAAGAATTAGAATGGATGCGCCGTCAACCAAAAGCGAGAACAACTAAATCTAAATCGCGTCAAGATGATTTTTACGATATTAAGGAGAAAGCACAAAGCCGTCGCCGAGAAAATAAAGTAGAGCTTGAAATAAATATGGAGCGTATGGGAAGCAAGATTATTGAGCTTCACAAAATCTCTAAAAAATTCAAGGATCATGTGATCATGGATAATTTTAGTTTTGATTTTCAACCTGGAGAACGTATCGGAATCATTGGTAAAAACGGAACGGGTAAATCGACTTTCCTAAATTTATTGACTGGTACTTTACCGCTTGATGGTGGAAAAGTAGTAATTGGAGAAACTATAAAATTAGGTTATTATACGCAAAGCGGAATTAACCCAAAACCAGGACAACGCGTCATTGATGTGATCAAGGAATACGGAGAATTTATTCCGTTGATGAAAGGGAAGTTGATTTCGGCATCACAATTACTGGAGCGTTTTCTTTTTGACGCCAAAAAACAATATGATTTCGTAGATCGATTGAGCGGTGGCGAATTAAAACGACTGTATTTGTGTACGGTTTTGATTCAGAATCCAAACTTTTTGATTCTGGATGAGCCAACAAATGACTTGGATATTGTGACGTTAAACGTGCTAGAAAGCTTCCTTTTAGACTATCCTGGATGTCTTTTAGTAGTGTCGCATGACCGTTATTTTATGGATAAAATTGTAGATCACTTGTTCATCTTTAGAGGTCAAGGAGTGGTAGAAAATTTCCCAGGTAATTATTCTGATTTTAGAGCTTATGAAGACAGTA
>CBDUEE010000247.1:0-3835 GCA_965366105.1 uncultured Flavobacterium sp.
CATTTTTAGATTTCAAAATAGTTATGAATTGTTCATTTTCGACAACATAATACTCAAAACCTTTAACGTAATCGGAAGGTATTTTTAATTTACTTATATAATATTCAGCAGAAAACATATTTTCCAACTGCCTCAAGTAGTATTCTTTCTTTTCTACCGCGACTCCTTTCTTTAACATCTTTGTTCTTCCTGACATCCAGTTCAAAAGTGGGTCTAAACCAGCAGAGCCGCCCATCATCGTTCCCACGTTTGCAGTAGCATAAAGATTATTGGCTGTGTTTAACTTTCGTTCCGCTGGTGTGTAAGTTTTTTGTCCTTTTGGAATTATCCCCACTGAAACTGAATTAATATCATTTCTCACAACAACTTCATCCAATTGATTTACAATTGGTTTCATTTTTACAATAAGGATCTCCTGTTCAAAATCTTTTGGTGTCAACAGAATTTTCATCTCACTGAATTGCGTTGCCGTAAATAACAACGTATCACCAACGGCCGCCAATATCTTAAAATAACCTCCCTGATCAGAAATAGAAATCTTTTCGGTTTCTTTATTAATTACTTGAATACCTTCTAAGACTGCAACATCAATAGTAACTTTTCCTTTCAATTGCACTCGCGGCATTCGTTGTGCAACAGCATTTGTTGCAACAAAACCCAAAAATAAATATGCAAGTCTAAACATCATTCTATAAGCACTTATTGATCTCTCGTAAAAGTATCTTAATGCTTTCTAAATTAACTACTAATGACTTGGTAAAAAAATGTTAATTAAAAATTTGAAATACAAAAACGGTATCTCTATCTTTAGCGTAAATTAAGTATCAAAAAATGAAAAACATACTCATCGCAAGCACCTCAACGCTTGCTAACGAAGATTACCTTGATTATTTACTACCTGAATTAGAATTGCATTTTCAAAACTGCAGTACTATTCTTTTTATTCCTTATGCCAGACCTGGTGGGATTTCTCATGAGGAATATACCGCTAAGGTTGAATTGGCTTTTGCCAAAATAAATAAAAAAATAAGCGGCATTCATGAATTTGAAGATGCAGCATTGGCTATAAAAAAAGCAACAGGAATTTTTACTGGAGGAGGGAATACTTTTGTGCTTGTATCGCAATTACATAAAAAAAACATCATGGAAATCCTTTCGGAAGTTATAAAAAACGGCACTCCTTATTTAGGAACTAGCGCTGGTAGTAATATTTGCGGACTCACTATGCAAACTACAAACGATATGCCTATCGTATACCCTTCCAGTTTTAAAACGCTAGGAGTAATCCCTTTTAATTTGAATCCTCATTATCTTGATCCGGACACTAACTCGTCACACATGGGTGAAACTCGTGAAACTAGAATTAAGGAGTTTCATGCTTACAACACTATACCAGTTTTAGGATTGAGAGAAGGCAGCTGGCTGGATGTAAAAGGAGATAAAATTACTTTGAAAGGAAATCTAACTGCCCGTCTTTTTAGACAAAATCAAACTCCTGAAGAATTAGAAACAGAATCTGATTTGAGTTTTTTAAAATAATCCATAAAAAAAGCCTCAAATAAATATTTGAGGCTTTAGAGCGAAAGACGAGGCTCGAACTCGCGACAACCAGCTTGGAAGGCTGGAGCTCTACCAACTGAGCTACTTTCGCATTATAAACAGTAAAATAAAATTTCAAAAACAAGTTTGAAACTTAGAGCGAAAGACGAGGCTCGAACTCGCGACAACCAGCTTGGAAGGCTGGAGCTCTACCAACTGAGCTACTTTCGCATTAACAACGGTGCAAATATAATTAATAAGTTTGCTTTAATGCAAGTTTTTTTTCTAAAAAGAATCGAACTTACTTCTAGATTCTTTTTAAAATAAAGGATTTTGAGTCCTAAAGAATTTAATATGAAAATATTATAGATTTAAAGTAACATAAAAATATTTTAAAAAATAATGCAAAAAATTAAAAAAATAAGCGCTTTAGAGACGTTTTCGGTGCGTCATCCTGTACTTCGGAATGGAAAATCGATAGAAAGTTGTCATTTTGATGGCGATAATTCACAAACAACAGTACACTTTGGATTGTATGAAAAGGAAAATCTCATAGGAATAGTTTCATTATTCGAAATCAAAAATGACTTATTCGATCATGAAAGACAATCTCAAATTCGAGGAATGGCCGTTTTAAAAGAATATCAAAAAAAAGGTTTGGGCAAAATACTGATCTTAAATGCTGAAAAATATTGCATTCAAGAAAAGCTACATTTAATTTGGTTCAATGCTAGAAAAGAAGCAATTGGTTTTTATGAAAAAATGGGATATAAAACAGAAGGGAAATCTTTTGAAATTAAGGATGTCGGGGAACACATCATTATGTTTAAAAACATAGATTCTGAATAAAATCATTAAAAAAATTTTACTCAATTGAAGTCGATAAAATAAATAAAAATTCTATTAAAAAACAAATCCTTATTTGATTATGGCGAGTAGAAAGTAAAGAAACTACTCTGGAAAAAGGCAATAAATTTAGGTTATAAAGCTAGAATTGAAATTAATAGTTCTAATTTACCCAGATTTACTTATTCATAATAGTGAATCTGGGGATAAGATATTTTACATACAAGAGAATACTTAATCTAAATATAGCTCCATTTTGGCATTAAATAAAAATCGATAAAATTCATGAAATTGATTTAGCTCCAAATTTAGAATCTCTTGAAGGGTGATAAATAAAGAAACACGATTTATCTTTTATGACATTGATAATCTCCTTAGACAACTCAACTGGAACTGCTGGGCAACCTTGACTTCTTCCTAATCTATGGTTGTTTTTAATAAATGATTCAGATACATAATCTGCTGCATGCATTACCACGCCTCTCGCTCTTGCATTCTCATTTACTCCTTTCTCTAAACCGTCTAGACGTAGGGACATTCTGTGTTTTCCATTATAGATTTCGCCAGTGGAATAGAACCCTAAACTACTTTTATACGATTCATTAGCATTTGAAAAATTAGAAGCAAACTCTTCACCAGTATTTCTTCCGTGAGCAACAAGAGAATTAAATAATACATCTCCCGTAATTAGATTAATTACCCAAAGTCTTTTAGTGTTGGAGGATAAGCTAAAATCGATTAAAGTCAAAATCTCTTTCTTAATTAATCCTTTTTCTTTCAAAGAATAATATCCTTTCAAAGCTACTGCAAAGCTTTCTAATTTTGGCAAAGCAAATTTACTTGAATGCAAATTATGATAGGCCGATTCAATTTTAGATTCCACATTGTTTTCTAGTGTTTTAGCATAAACTGTAGATTTAAAATTTTTGTTTTCAGAGAAATTTATTTTGTTTGGAGTTACCGAAGTAAGTAAAAATAAAATAGTAGGAATTATTGTATAAATCATTGAATTTCTTTTAGTTACACATTGATTGGGGTTGCAAACGTACGTAAAAAATATAACGGATACTGAATTTAACAGAATTTTATTCTTATTATAACGAAAATCATTAATAATTATTCTGTTGATTGATTCTAAAAAACACATTTTATATGTTAATTTTATTATTTTTGTTTAGTTAAAATTCATAATATATGTCTCAAATGCATTCAGTAATTTTATTTTTAGTACTATTATTCAGTTTCACTACTTACAGTCAAAAAAAAACACTCCTAGCAAAATCCACTACAGAAAAGATAATCATCGACGGGAAAATTAACGAGCA
This sequence comes from uncultured Flavobacterium sp., assembly GCA_965366105.1. Classification (GTDB taxonomy): domain Bacteria; phylum Bacteroidota; class Bacteroidia; order Flavobacteriales; family Flavobacteriaceae; genus Flavobacterium. Next base: position 3,711 of record CBDUEE010000247.1, read on the forward strand.
AAGTTGGCAATCAGCCCCGATTGCTTCAGATTTTATAATGTTTGAACCAGACAATGGAAAACCAATAAGCAAAAATAAAAAGACCGAAGTAAAAATTTTATACGACAACGATGGTATTTATATTT
>CBDUEE010000248.1:0-3819 GCA_965366105.1 uncultured Flavobacterium sp.
ATTTAGATCGGTAATAATAAAATTCACTTCGTTAATGTTGTATATTTATAGCTGAATTAGCTCGAATTACTAAAGTTAAAGAGGAAGCAAAATGAGTTTTAAAATACTATCATTACTGGTTTTGTTGCTTTTATTTTCTTGTTCTAAAAAGGAAACGGAAAAAATAAAACCAACAATAGGAACCGTCACGGAAAGCGTTTATGCATCCGGTGTGATAAAAGCCGAAGGTCAATATACTGTTTACGCTACTGTGAACGGGACACTGCAAAAAGTAAATGTTAGTGTTGGTCAATCTATAAATAAAGGGCAAACGCTTTTTGAGCTAGAAAGTGATAAAGCAGAAATTAACACTGAAAATGCTCGATTGGCTTATCAATTAAGTATAGAAAGTAGCAGATACATCCAAGATAAAATCGCCGAAATGGAACTGAAAGTTCAATCTGCTAAAGACAAATTAGCATTGGATGAATCGATTTTCAACCGAAATAAAAATGTAATCAAACAAGGAGGAATTTCTCAAGTTGATTATGAAAGAATTGAATTGGGTTATAAAAGTTCTAAAATCAATTATGAATCGGCTCAAAAACAATTGATGCAACTCCGAGCGCAATTAAAAAATGATCAGAGCAGAAATGCTAATAATCTTAGATTTAGCAAGCAATCCCAAAGTGATTTTGATATAAAAAGTGCTTTTTCAGGACAATTATTTGATATTTTAGTCAAAGAAGGGACGTTGATTACTCCACAAATTCCCTTAGCAATCATTGGTCAAGCCAATTCTTTTTTATTAGAATTAGAAGTGGACGAGAATGATATGGTTCGTGTTCAACTTGGTCAAAAAGTGCTTGTGACGATGGATAGTTATAAGGGAAAAGTTTTTGAGGCCGCTGTCGATAAAGTTTATCCTATTATGGATGAGCGTTCCCGAACTTTTAAAATTGAAGCGCATTTTACCAATCCACCAAAGAAGTTATACCCAAATCTTACGGCTGAAGCTAATATTATCATCCAAATTAAGAAAAATACAATCACCATTCCTAAGTCGTATTTGATTAACGGTAAATATGTTTTGGTAAGTAAAGAGGAGAAAAGACAAGTGAAAATGGGTTTAAGCGACTATGAAAAAGTGGAGATTTTAGATGGATTAAAATCGGATGAAATGATTTATAAGCCTAAATAATGAATACGAATTTAATTTTAAATATTGCAATTCATTTGCTTCGAGCACGGCTAAAACAAACTATTGTTGCAGCGGCTGGAGTTACATTTAGTATCGCTATGTTTATCGCTTTAGTAAGTTTTATGAATGGCTTAAATGATTTATTAGATGGTTTAATGATGAATAGAACTCCTCATGTTCTACTTTACAATGAAATAAAACCATCAGAGAATCAACCTGTATTTTTATCCGAAGAGTTCAAAAGTAAAACTAATTTTGTACGTTCTATTAAGCCAAAAGACATTGGTACGTCCATTTATAATAGTAAAAAAATAATTGCTGTTCTTAAAAATGACTCCCGTGTGATTGATGTGGCTCCAAAGGTTACTTTACCCGTTTTTTTTAATACTGGAACAATTGAAATCTCTGGAATAATTAATGGAATTGATGTTCTATCAGAAGATAAATTATTTAAGATTAGTGACAATATTATAGAGGGAAAAGTTGCTGATTTACTTCAAAATAATAGCATTATTATTGGCAAAGGCTTATCCGATAAAATGTTGCTTTCCATAGGTGATATTATCAAAATAACCACTGCGAAAGGGAATTTAGCATCGCTAAAAATCATTGGTATATCGGAAATTGGAATAGCAGAAATTGACAATACGATGAGTTATACTTCTTTGGCCACCGCCCAAAAGATATTGGGAGAACCCACAAACTATATTACTGATATTCAGGTTAATTTATACGATGTTGAGTCTGCTCTTGCGGTTTCAAAAGAATTTAAAGATAAATTTGATGTCGATGCAATTGATTTTAAAACGGCAAATTCTCAGTTTGAAACCGGAAGCTCAGTTCGAAGTATAATATCTTATGCCGTAGGAGTTGTATTATTGACCGTTGCAGGTTTTGGAATCTACAACATCCTAAACATGATGATTTATGAAAAAATGGATAGTATTGCTATTCTAAAAGCTACTGGTTTTTCTGGTAGTGATGTAAAATGGATTTTCATCTCGCTATCGGTAATTATTGGACTTGCAGGAGGAATTTTAGGTCTGTTATTTGGCTTTTTTTTCTCCTCAATCATAGATGTAATTCCGTTCCAAACAGCTTCTTTGCCAACTATAACAACTTATCCAATAGATTATAATCCAATTTACTATATCATAGGAATTGTGTTTGCACTATTTACAACAATTATTGCCGGACTTTTTCCAGCGTTAAAAGCGAGTAAAGTAGATCCAGTATCAATTATTAGAGGGAAATAAAGATGGAAAACAATACTATTTTAGAAACCATTGGCTTAAGTAAATATTTTTATGATCCTGTAAAATTTCAGGTTCTAAAAGAAATTGATTTGAAAATAAATCATGGCGAATTTGTTTCGGTTGTAGGTAAATCAGGTTGTGGTAAATCGACTTTGTTATATTTACTTTCTACGATGGATACTGATTATGAAGGTCAAATTTTGATTGATAACCAACTTGTTACTGGAAGAACTGATCAAGAATTAGCAGTGATCCGAAATGAAAAAATAGGTTTTGTTTTCCAATTTCACTACTTGTTGGCCGAATATAGTGCCTTGAAAAATGTAATGCTTCCTGGAATGAAATTAGGTAAATATTCTAATGAGGAATTAGAACACAGAGCTATGGAACACTTAAAGACTTTAGATATGGGCGATCAAGCACTTAAAATGACTAATCAACTGAGCGGAGGACAAAAACAGCGTGTTGCGATTGCTAGAGCCTTGATTAATGATCCCGTTTTAATCATGGGCGATGAACCTACGGGGAATTTAGACAAGAAAAATAGTGACTTGGTTTTTGATATTTTTAATAAATTGACTCATGAACAAAATCAGACTTTGTTAGTTGTAACTCATGACACTGATTTTGCTGAAAGAACCAATAGAATTATAACCATGGAAGATGGAAAAATAATTTCTTAATGTACAATAATATCATGTTTATAAAGCAAGCCTTTTACACCATCTAAGGAGAAAACAGCTTTCTTAATTTTTGTTTTTGTTGGATCTATTGTATAATTGTAGCTGGTTTGAAAATTAGCTTTATTGGCTATCGCTTTTGCAAATTCACTACGATACAAATCGCAATTATCAAACACAACTTCGGTTAAGTCAGTATTCATAAAATCTACTGCAATTAAACTACAATTTGTAAAGGAAGTTCTTTTTATTTTTAATGTATAAAATTTGGAGAAATCCAAAATACAGTTATTAAAAGCGATTTCGAAAATTAGCTTATCACACATAGCAAAATTAACATCTTTGATTTCGCAATGATTAAAAATCACTGTTCTAAATGCTACATAATTAATTTTAGCTTCGCTAAAAGTGCAATTATTGAAAGTACAATCTATAAAAGTTACTGCAACAAAGACGCATTGTGAGAAATTACAATTTGAAAACGTACAGCATTCAAATTCCTTAAGATTAACTTCCTCTTCGGTATAAGTAATGTCGTTGTATTCAATATCAAGAAAATATTCGGGCATTTAATAATTTTAAATTCTGGTTTAATGGGAGCAAAGTCGTTACAAAGGAACAAATTCTTAATCGCTATTTCATAGAAATTAACAGTATTATTTTTGAATATTATACTCTTTCATAATCACCTTTCCAGTTTTTA
>CBDUEE010000249.1:0-3780 GCA_965366105.1 uncultured Flavobacterium sp.
AAAATGAAAAAATATACAAATACAGGAAGTAAAGATACACGTTCAGGTTTTGGAGCGGGAATGACAGAATTAGGTCAAAAAAATGAAAATGTGGTTGCACTTTGTGCTGATTTAATTGGATCATTAAAATTTGATGATTTTAAGAAAAATCACCCAGAGCGTTTTTTTCAAATCGGAATTGCGGAAGCAAACATGATCGGAATCGCTGCAGGATTAACTATTGGTGGAAAAATTCCTTTTACAGGAACTTTTGCAAACTTCTCTACAGGAAGAGTGTATGACCAAATTCGTCAATCAGTTGCTTATTCTGAAAAAAATGTGAAAATTTGTGCTTCACATGCTGGATTAACATTAGGAGAAGATGGTGCGACCCACCAAATTCTTGAAGATATAGGATTAATGAAAATGCTACCAGGAATGACAGTAATCAATACTTGTGATTACAATCAGACTAAAGCAGCGACCTTAGCAATTGCAGATCACCAAGGGCCAGTTTACTTGCGTTTTGGTCGTCCAGTAGTTCCTAATTTTATGCCTTCTGATGAACCATTTAAAATTGGTAAAGCAATACTTTTAAATGAAGGAACTGATGTAACTATTGTTGCTACAGGACACCTTGTTTGGGAAGCATTAATTGCTGCTGAAGCTTTAGAAGCGCAAGGAATTTCTGCCGAAGTTATAAACATTCATACCATCAAGCCATTAGACGAAGAAGCTATTCTTAAATCTTTAGCAAAAACAAAATGTATTGTTACTGCTGAAGAGCATAACATTCTTGGTGGTCTTGGCGAAAGCATCTCTAGAGTTCTAGCTTTGAACGATCCAGCTCCACAAGAGTTTGTTGCGGTAAATGATAGCTTTGGAGAATCTGGAACACCAGAACAATTAATGGAAAAATACAAATTGAACAACCAAGCAATTGTTGAAGCTGTACAGAGAGTAATGAAAAGAAAATAGTTTCTTTTTATCCATAAAAAATCCCGTCTTGATAATTCAAGACGGGATTTTTTTATTTTAAGTATGTTGTATTTATTGACAGCTTTTATCCAAATGTTTTTTAATTCGAGTAGCATCAGTTGTATTTCCACTACAAGAAGGGATATCAGCAAAAGGAATTATCTTACCAGCAGCATCTGTAATTTCTTTTTTAGTACTTACACCGTCGCCATCATCATCTGTATCTAAGAAATTAGGAATACCATCTCCATCAGTATCATCTGGGTTAATAACACCAGTTGGCAAAATTCGCATGTATCCATCACCGTTTAAATCTTCTAAATAGTTAGGAATTCCATCACCATCTGAGTCCACTCTATTAATTTCAAATAATTTGATACTAAAAACTAAAGGTGCATACGCTGGAATTTTAGCACTTCCTGAATTGTAGTATGCAAGTCCCGAAGGAATAAACAAAACTCCAGAACCATAATTAGTGAAAGATACTGTTCCGTCTGGGTTTAAAATAGGTGACTTATCTCCCGTTTTAAATTCTGGAAAAAGTTCTGCCCAACCTCTAATAACTGAAAAATTTGGATCTTGGTTATATAAATAAAAAAACTGCTGTGGATTTTTTGATTCTTCAAATAAAGTAGCTGATAAAGTTTCTACATCAGCAACTTTAGTACGGGCCAAGTATTCTCCTCTATAAGAAGTCAATACACCATCTGTATTAGTAGGAGATTCTCCTACTCCTTCTCTTAGCACTAAATAATACACTTTATAAGTAATATTATTGTAACTTACATCCTTACTTAAAAGTTTAGGGAAAGTAGCACTGTTCAAGTAGGACCAGATAGAGGGCTGAGCTCCTCCTGTTGGAATTTTTGTTATTTTAGTATCTACATCAGGCGAAACATCTTCAATATAATAATTTTTCAAATATTCTTCAATGTCATTTAAATCCGTTGCATATTGCGCTGCATAATCTCTAGGTGGAGTTATTGGAGGATTATTATTATTATCCTTAGAACATGAAAATAAAGACACGGTTGTAATTAATAAAATAAAATAATACTTAAATTTGTTCATTATAGCTAATTTTTTTAAGTGCGCAAGATACAATATTGATTGATTTTTGTAAACTATTTAACTCCGATTTTAGAAAATTTATGAGAATAGATAAATATTTATGGTGCGTACGGTACTACAAAACTAGAAACATGGTTACCGAAGCCTGTAAAAAGAACCACGTAACAGTAAATGGCCTTGTAGCCAAACCTTCTAAGGAAGTTTTTCCTACTGATAAAATCACTTTTAGAAAAGACCAAATCACCCAAATTATTACAGTTTTAGACGTTCCTGAAAATCGTGTTGGCGCAAAACTAGTCGATATTTATAGAAGAAATGATACTCCAGCAGAAGTCTATCAACATTTAGAACTTCTTAAATTATCGAAAGAGCATTATCGTAAAAATGGAACTGGACGACCAACAAAAAAAGACCGTAGAGACATCGATGAATTTGGAAATGAAATTAAAACGGACGAAGAAGAATAATTTAAAAGATTTAAAATTTCAGAAATAAAGGTAATCGAGAAACATACACTTCAAAAAACATCGAGAATTACATCGAGAAACATATATCAATAACAATGAGCAAAAATATAATCCTAACCAATCAGGAAATAGACCATAAAATAAGAAGGATTGCCTACCAAATCTACGAAACTTTTGTAGATGAAGAAGAAATTGTAATCGCCGGAATTGCTAGTAATGGCTATACATTTGCAAAAAAAATAGCTGCTGCGCTAGAATCGATTTCACCACTTACTGTTTCGCTTTGCAAAGTACAAATAAACAAACAAAACCCTCAATTACCTATTCAAACTTCTTTGTCAAAAGAGGAATATGCAAATAAGGGATTAATTCTTGTTGACGATGTATTAAACTCAGGAACCACATTAATATATGCTGTGAGGCATTTTATCGATGTTCCCTTGAAAAAATTTAAAACCGCAGTCCTAGTAGACAGAAACCACAAGAAATATCCTGTAAAAGCTGATTTTAAAGGAATATCTCTTTCAACATCATTATTAGAACACGTACAAGTGGTTTTTGACGAGGACGGAAGCAGCTATGCTTATTTAAGCTAAAACATTCAATATGTCAAGCACAACAGCAGCTACTGTTTTATCATCAACAATTACTTTATGTTGTGCTTGATTATAATAAAAACTCCTTTCAAAAAGATGCGTTGCAATAAACTCCTTCATCTCTGCATCATTTTTATTGGCGATAAGAGGTCTTTTGCTTTTATTGACAGATAATCTATTGAATAAAGTTTCAATGGAAGCTTTTAGATATATAGAAGTCACATTTTCGCCTTTTAATAATTCATGATTATTGGCATAACATGGAGTTCCTCCTCCTAAACCGATTATTAATTGATCAGGTGAATTCAATAATTCAACAAAAACTTCATGTTCTAGTTTTCTAAAGTAAATTTCTCCACGCGTTTCAAAAATAGCATTTATGGACAAATTTACTTTTTCTTCTATCTTTTCATCTAAATCTACAAAAGGGATTTTGATGCTTTTTGACAATTGCACGGCAATAGTTGACTTTCCGCAACCCATATACCCTAATAAAATAATTTTTCTCATAGAATAAAACCCTATAAACTAAGGCGTTAAAAATTAATGTAAAAAAAAGTCAAATTTATGACAAAATTCCTTGGAAAACTTCAAATAAAGTCCTTATATTTGCACCCGCATTCAAGCAAAGAATATGACTCGATAGCTCAGTTGGTAGAGCACATCACTTTTAATGATGGGGTCCTGGG
>CBDUEE010000250.1:0-3779 GCA_965366105.1 uncultured Flavobacterium sp.
CATACTTTTTTTGTCAATTTATTTTAAAAATTACGATAATTATATTCAACAAGGTTCTATTGCGTTAAATACTTTGATGTTATATCATCAAAGTTATCAATATAAGAATGAAGCTGATTTATTCTATAAAGACTTTGAGGAAAAAGCTGAAAATAACCTAATTGAAAATGACGATGCAGAGAAGCATTAAAGCACCACTCACATCAGTAGGTATAATAACCCTCAAACTGCGTTGCTTATTATTCTTTAGCAAGTAAATATAGTTGATCTAGCTTAAAATTATATTCCTTTTGTATAAAAGAGTTTAGATTAAAATTCCTGCAATTAATCAATAAGCTTTTTCTTCTTTTAGCACCCTAACTGCACTTGAAAATTTTCAAAATCCAACAACTTACTAACTGCCGCATAAACAAATAATAAAATATAGAGCAGACAAATTAGCTCTATAAGCACCTTTTGCATTCTAACAGTCAGTTTCATAGCGTTATAGTTTAAATTCTATAAGGCTAATTTCTGAATTTAAAAATGAAAAAGCTTGTCATTACGGGAGCAAAAAGAGACTAAAACGGATTATTTAAATAAGATAACATTATGGATTATTAATAACCCTGCCAGAGTTTTAAACCCTGGCAGGGTTTCTTTTTAAAAACGAGAAATTCATTGTAAAACCCTTTATTTGTTTTCCATAGTGAACAAAATAAGATTATTTTGTATTGTATACCGAACAAAAATAAGTATTTTTGTTTTGTAAAGTAAACAATATGGAAGCATTAGTTGAAAAATTTCGCCTTAAGTTAAGTTATATTACTACAGATTTCGTGAGAAGTTTGGAAACGGATGTGAATTGGAACGCTAGGTTAATAGGTATTAAAGGGGCTAGGGGAGTTGGAAAAACGACAATGCTATTGCAGCATATTAAATTTAGTCTTGCAGAGGAATTGGACAATACCTTGTATGTAACTTTAGATTCTATTTGGTTCAGTAATAATACTTTGGTTAATTTAGCTGACGATTTTGTAAAAAGAGGGGGAAAGTATCTTTTTTTAGATGAAGTGCATAAATATTCCAATTGGTCGCAAGAATTAAAAAATATCTACGATGATTATCCCATGTTAAAAGTTGTTTTTACAGGGTCATCATTGCTAGAGATTTTAAACGCTAGAGCCGATTTGAGTCGCAGAGCCATTATTTATACAATGCAAGGACTTTCCTTTCGTGAATATCTTAGTATAGAGACTGGACATCGTTTTGATAGATTGTCTTTAGAGTCAATTTTGAAAAATCATGCAAAAGAAGCTACTCTGATTAATACGGTCGTAAAGCCTTTGCAATATTTTGATGCGTATCTTAAACAAGGATATTATCCATTTTATAAAGAAGAACTGGATTTATATACCCCTCGTTTGGAGGAGGTTATTAATATGATGCTGGAAATTGAACTTCCTTTATTGCGGGGACTAGATTTAGCTTATGTTTATAAAATCAAACAATTGTTACTTATTATTTCAGAATCTGTTCCTTTTGTTCCAAATGTTAGTAAACTAAGTGATAAAATAGGAATAGCAAGAGGTACGTTACTTTTGTATTTTCATTATTTGGCCGAAATTGGTCTAACAATCAACTTGTTTAAAGAGGCGGGAGGGATTAGTAGATTACAAAAACCGCTTAAAGTATATTTAGAAAATTCAAACTTAATGTATGCTTTATCGCATAAGGCAGTAAACACAGGTAATAAACGGGAGACTTTTTTTGCCAATCAGCTTGGATATTCTCATAAAGTTGCTTACTCTGAAAAGGGTGATTTTTTGATCGATGAAAAGTATGTCTTCGAAATTGGTGGCAAAGATAAGTCGAAAAAACAAATTGCAACCATCGAAAATTCGTTTATCGCAGCAGATGATATTGAGTACGGATTTCAAAACAAAATTCCATTATGGTTGTTTGGTTTTTTATATTAATTGAAAACACAATTGGTATAATTTAGATATAAGCAAAAAACATTGTCATAATTGACAATGCGCCTAACAACCCAAAAAAATCCATACTCAGGAATTTAGAACAATAATCCAATTATAAATTCTGATAACGGAACTAGCTTAGAAACCCACGAAGCAAAAGTTTCTAAAAACGGTAACTGCCACAGCTGTAGGTTAATAGTTGTAATCCTGCGTTTCCATAATTTTTAAAACAATTGCAATATGAATAATTTGCGAATCTGCGGTCAATATTTGTAATCCTACATTGTAAAATGTTAGTATACAGCAACACATGGTTTAGTTTAAGCATTTGCGGTCACTAGATTTTAGCGGTCATAAGGAGGGATTTCTGTAGAGATAGTAACATTGTTTTGATTCCGTTGCACCTCAAATGGCGAAAACCCATAATGCTTTTTGAAAGATTTTGAAAAATTTGAATAAGTAGTAAAACCAATCATCACAGAAATATTTTTTAATGATTTGGTAGTATGTTCAATCATAAAATAAGCTTTTTTCAAACGCTCTTCAGTGTAAAAATTATAAATACTGGTTTTGAAAAAATGACGGAAACCAGCTTTTAATTTATGTTCGTTAGTGCCAAATTTACGAGCGAGTAGTTGTACAGAGGGCAGCGGAGAGTCTAAATGCGCTAGGATGTAATTATACAGCTGTTGTATTAAAAAAGCATCAACTTTTCTGGATTTAATTTGTTTTTCGTTGGTAGTATCCTCGAAAAGTGGATTATGAAAATCACAGTTTTTTGGAGTAGCAAAAGTCAAAATGATTTCAGAGCGCGGAAGTAATTGCCCTACACTACAAGAAATAGTTAAAGGCAATTGTGCTTTGCTAATGAAATCAATAGCTAAAACTGCTGGTAAGGAGATAGTACTATCAAATAGGTTTTGAATTTGCAGTAAGGAAGCAGGTGTGATAATAGTACTTATAGGCTGATCAAGCAATTCATGTTCTGAATAGCCTAAAAAAAGTATTATTTCTGGAGTGAAGTTGGTAATAAAGTAATGGGCATCCAGTATTAAAGTGGTTGAAGTAATAAATTCAGGAGTACTATGAGTATTAATAAAATCACTAAGGGAATATTTCATTTCCTCTGCAACCATATTGATAATAACCACAATATTTTCTAATTCGTCATCCTGAGTACTTGGCGGAATGCGACTATTAAAATTACCACCAGCCATGTCAAATAGCATTTGGTGAACACTAACAAGCCTTTTTTGATCATAAATCCCATCCATAATAAAGTTATTTTATTGTTTCTCCATTTATTTCCAACGATTGACTATCAAATTTTTTACTAAAAGCCAATCACTATTTACTAGACACTAATGACTAATCACTTTTCACTAAATGCTAATTTCTAATTACTTAGTAATAATTATTTGCCAACAATAAATCCTTTCAAGTACTGCAAGGCAGCATCCTCAGAGGAAAAAATCTGAGTAGGAACGGAGGGCTTGTTAACTTCTAAATAAAAAGTACTTATGGTCAACAGGAGTTTTTCATGAATAACCAAGCCAACAGCTGTTGCTAATACAGAGCCGAGTTGAGCTAAATAATCCCTACCCGCTTTATCAGTGCTAACTACGCCGCGCAGATCACAGAAAATGGGGTAAGCTCGTTCCCGTTGAAAATGGATTCGATCAGTCACAACAAGTTGAGCAACTTTAAGATCAATAAGTGTACTGGGTTTGTATTCGAAAAAGAGAATACCATCAGCGATCCAAAATTTCGCAAATCGATTCTCATAAAAATCATGGGCTGCAATCATGTTTTATGAATTTT
>CBDUEE010000251.1:0-3746 GCA_965366105.1 uncultured Flavobacterium sp.
ATCTTAGATGTCTTATATGTTTTTTAAAACAACACTTTTCGCTTAATTTGTCATTTCTGCTACAATTATTTTGCAAATTTTCTGCGCAATTTCTTCATTGATATAACATTCATGGTCTTGATTCGGAATCAGATTTTGTTCGAGATTCATTTTATTGACCCAATCATTATCTGGGCGAAAAGTATCGTTCTCACCATAAAACAATTTAATTTTCCCCAATGGCTTTTCAGTTTCATGACGCAATCTTGTAGAAGAAATTGCAAATAAGTTTTCAATTTTTAAACCTAATAATGCGGCTTTCCATGCAATAGTGCCACCAATACTAAATCCTAGAACAGAGATTTTTTGTTTCTCTTTTTGAATTAAAGCAGAAACTGCTCTGTCAATTCCACCATTAACAAACTGATGATGTAAGTTTTCTTCTAAATAATTACTTTTATCGATTGTTCCTAAATCGCAACTATCGTAATATTTTAGTTCGAAATAATTTTCTAAAATAGAAGTGTAGTAAATAATCCAATCTGATTTTTCTTTGCCCCATAAATCAGAGATTAATAGAAGTCGCTGCTTTTTGTTTTCATTCATCGGGCTAATTTTCTGTTGTTTCGTTTGCTAGCTTTATTGCTTTTGGTCCTCATTCCAATAGTAACTATCAGGATGAATCCTTTTTCCAAAAATAGCAGTCCCAACTCTTACAATAGTCGCTCCTTCAGCAATGGCTGTTTCTAAATCTCCACTCATTCCCATTGAAAGCTCCTTCATATCTGCGTTTGGAATGTTTAAAGCAATCGCTTCTTGTTGAATATTTTTTAGTAATTGGAAGCAATGGCGTACTTTTTCTGCTTCAGCACTAAATAAACCAATAGTCATTAAGCCTTTTATTTGTAAAGTTCCTAATTGAGCTACTTGTTGAATTAATGCTATCGCTTGATCAGGATGTATTCCAAATTTACTTTCTTCATTGGAAGTGTTTACCTGAATCATCACTTCTATAGTTTTGTTCTCAGAAACCAATCGATGATGTAGTTTTTGTGCTAAATCCAAACGATCAACAGACTGGATGCAAGAAACGCCATACTTAAGAATGTCTTTTATTTTATTAGTTTGCAAGTGTCCAATAAAATGATTTTCGTGTGTAATGGATTGTAATTCTTCGTATTTTTCTTTTATTTCTTGTACTTTGCTCTCTCCAATTAAAATTTGACCTGCCTGAATTGCTATTTTTATGTTTTCAGCCGAAACAGTTTTTGTAGCTAATAATAAGCGCACTTCATTAGGATTTCTGTTACTTTTGAGGCAGGCATTTTCTATTCTTTCAAGAATTATCTTCAGATTTTCTAGTATTTGTTCGGACATAATTAATTCAATTTTTGTTCGTTTTCTAATTTTTGTATAAATGCAGCTTTAACTATTGTAAAAGTATAATCTTTTGCTTCGGCAAATGAAACATCATATTTACGTTCGATATTCTGCATTTCTAAAGGAAATGAAGCTAAAAGTTTTTCATAATAATTGTCTAGAATTTCTTTTGAGGGCATTTCAAAATTGATTCTCAATTGAAATCTTCTCATCAAAGCAATATCAATAATTTCGGGATGATTAGTAGCGCAAATTAATAAAGCATTCTTTGGGAAATAATCAATTAACTGAATAATGGTATTGACCAAACGCCTCATTTCGCCCACATCTTTATCGTCATTTCCTCGTGCTTTACCAATTTGGTCAAACTCATCTAAAAAAAGCACTGCTTTTTCTCTTCCTGCTTTGTCAAATACTTGCTTGATATTTTGAGAGGTTTCGCCAATACGAGAGCATACAATATTACTTAAATTGAGTGTCAAAATAGGTTTTCCTATTGCATTTGCAATTGCTTTTGCAGTTGTTGTTTTTCCACAACCAGAATTTCCTTGGAGTAAAATTTTATTGTTTACAGGCAAGCCAAATTTAGTCAATTCATCTACGTACTTGTGTTCCTTGATAAGTTGTTGAATGCTTTTTTGATTGTAATGGTTTAGAAAAACATCATTCAAAGAAACAATTTCGGTGTCATTGATGAGTAGGTTGTGTAGTTCCATTTGTGTAGTTGTGTGTATTTTGGCTACGAATTTAAGCAATAATAATCCGTAGACCTATACCATTATGTTTTGCGGGTTGTATTTATTAGCGAGATTAACCAGTTAGTCTCTGGTAATTATTTTTTTTCAAAACTTTAAGTATATTGTAAAAAAAAGCTAAACCCATTAAGTATTATTACTTCTTGGATTTAGCTTAAATAATTGAAATTTATATTCTTGGTTTTTTTAAAATCTTACAATAGTTTCTTTAAAAAACAGCTGATTTATTCGGTTTGTTTCTGTATCCACTTTGTAATTTCGTTCAACGCAACAGGCGAAAATGTTTCTTCAATAGTTGCGTATTCACTAGGTGATCCTGTTTTACATTCTTGAAACAAGTGATTTAAATTAGTAAATTCGATTGTAGTTACTTTTTTATTGCCTCCTTTTGTCAGTGCATTTTTTATTGCATTTAGGTTTTCTTTTGGCGGAACTTGTAAATCTTTTTCTCCATTGACGGCTAAGACTGGGCATTTTACTTTTTCTAATGTTGGTTGTGGATTATATTTTAGAAAATATTGCATCCATGGATTTGTTATTGCACTTACTCGCAAGCTTATATATTGCTCTTTTGTCATTCCTTGCGGAATTTCTTTATCGCTATTATCTTTAATAAGTTCGTTGAGATAATTCCTTAATTCTGACTTTAATTTTTCATCATTGTTAGATTGCACAACCATTTCAAGAACTTTTGCGTTACCCTCAACTGATTTTTTTATTTCCGTTTCTGCTTCTCCGTTTGCTTTAGCAATTAATTCTTGCTGAAGTAATACTATTTTGTCACCTTGAATTCCAGTACCAGCTAAAAGCACTATAAAGCTAATATCTTTAGATTTTGCCGCTACCATTGGAGCAATTATACCACCTTCGCTATGACCCATTAATCCAATTTTTTTTAGATTAATTTCTTTTCTAGTTTTTAAATAGGCAACAGCACTTTCGACATCGGTTGCAAAATCTGCAGAAGTAGCTGTTTTAGAATCACCTGTAGATTGTCCAAAACCTCTGTCATCGTATCGTAAAACTGCAATTCCTTTTTTTGTTAAATAATCAGAGATTACTAGAAATGGTTTATGCCCTAACAATTCACTGTCTCTATTTTGGGCTCCACTTCCTGATATTAAAATTACAACTGGATAATTACCCTCTTTTTTAGGGAGCGTTAATGTTCCTGCTAAACTAATATTCGCTTTTGCATTTGGAAAAGTGACGTCTTCTGAATAATAAGAATAGGGTTTTGTAGGTTCTTGAGGTCTTTTTATGACTTCTTTTTCTATCGCTTTTCTGGAGAGATTCATTGGGAATTCTTGACCACCTTGTTTAAAAATTCCAACAATTTCATCGTTTTTTAACGCTCCATTGTATTCAATTCGTGCATTGGTAACTTCAAATTTAATGGTAGAGTTTACAAAGGTAGTTTGGGTAACGGGAATGCCATCAACTCCTTGATCTGGGCTATCCATCGTAGAGGTGTAAAAAGCTCCTGATTTTGTTACATTAAATACAACACGCAATTGCATTCCTTGAACTTTTAAAATACCGTTCCATTGTCCCGTAATGTCTTGTGCAGACATCGCTATTGAAACGAAAAATGTAAATAATACTATTGAAAGTGTTCTCATCTTATTTTTT
>CBDUEE010000252.1:0-3737 GCA_965366105.1 uncultured Flavobacterium sp.
TCAGTGATTATCTTTTTGAAAATGGTGGGGTTTTTTTTCAAATTGTCACCAATACAGAAAAAAGTAGCTTTCGCATTGTGTTTTTTTAATTCTTCTAAAACCCATATTGTAACTTCAGGAATAGGGCCGTCGTCAAACGTAAGGTAAACTGTATTTTGTTTGTTGGGAACATCCCAAATACAATTAGAGAATATCTTTTTTATTATCCAATTTGTTTTAACCCAGTAGAATTTCATATTCTGAAAATTAGTGAATTATGCAATCTGCAAAATTATGGGTTTCTAAATTAAAAATGGGTTAATTAAAAAACTTATACTTTTCTAATTAACCCATTTTCTAATTAGTAATTATCCTATTCTTTATCACGTTCAAAACGTTCAAACATTTTGATATAGGTATTGAATGTGATTTTGTTTTTATTGTAAAAATCCATATCGTCATTTTCCTTCATGGCCTGCAATAGGGTTCTGTAACGCTCAATATCAATTATGATAGGAGTTGCAATGCTACTTTGCTCTGAAGCTTTCAGTTTGCCATAATAGTTCAGGTTCTCTTGGTATTTATGAATTAATTTTTCAAGTAATTGTTGTGCCTTTACTTTTTCGCCAATTTTATAGTAGCCATTAGCAAAAGGTTCAAGTAATGAATAATAGCCGTACTGCTCTAGTGGCATTTTTGTCATAGCCAAATCGATTATTTTTTTAGCTTTATCTTTTTTTCCTTCAACAATCAGCTGATTCATTAATCTAGAAAGATAAGATCGATAATTAATACTATTTTTTCTTGTT
Source organism: uncultured Flavobacterium sp. (assembly GCA_965366105.1). Classification (GTDB taxonomy): domain Bacteria; phylum Bacteroidota; class Bacteroidia; order Flavobacteriales; family Flavobacteriaceae; genus Flavobacterium. The sequence goes on from CBDUEE010000252.1 coordinate 789, forward strand.
TCTGGGTCATGGTATATTTTCGGACTATCGCTATTTCCCCAATCCCATTCCATTACTTTAGAGTACATTTTATCTGCATCTACTTGACCCATTTCTAATGGACTAGCATCTTTTGCTAAAGCTGTTTTTACAGGTACTAATTTATAAACCATTCCTTCTAATTGCAGGTATTCTTTCATCCAGATATAATCTTCGTTGTCGAACGCACCACCACTAAAATAAATTGGTCTTTTCCAGTTGTTGTTGGCTACTATGTCAAGCATCATTAATCTGTTTTTATATAATGCGTTTCCTTTTATATCTACATCAATATAAGGAACAATAGAATCATTGTATTTAGGCGACACAACCTTATTTTTTAGTATTGTGTTTTTGTCTACAGGAATTCTGATTTTGTTAGTAGGGTAGAAATGAATCGTTTGACCGTTCTGCATTTCAACCGTTGATTTTGGATTTTTAATAAAATTGATAAAATCTTTTATATCCCAGCGGGTTTCTACTTTAGGTATATACGCTACATAATCTAGGTTGTCACCTACATATTGGTTGTGTGTAAATGAAATTGGTAAAGGATCTGATTCGTATGTTTTAGTTTTCATCTGGTCAATATACCAATCGGTCATAAATAAACTTGTATTTACAATTTTGACATCTGTTCTAATTTTCTCAATTTCTTGAGCATACCACAGCGGAAATGTATCATTGTCACCAATAGTAAATAAAATAGCATTTGCATCGCAAGAGTTAAGATAGGCTTTTGCCATTGCTACAGCAGTGTATTTTCCAGAACGATCGTGATCGTCCCAGTTTTGAGCTGCCATAAGTACTGGGGCAGCGAGTAAACTGGCTGCAATAATTATTGGACCCGCAATTTTTGGTGCTAAATATTTTTGTGCACTTTCATACAATGCGTATACTCCAAATCCGATCCAGATGGCAAATACATAAAAAGAACCAACTAAGGCGTAATCTCGCTCTCGAGGTTCAAAAGGTCTTTCGTTTAAGTATATTTTTAGTGCTATTCCTGTAAAAAGAAAGAGAGCCAAGAGCACATAAAAACTTTTTAAATCTTTGTTGGCGTGATACATCAAACCAATTAGGCCAAGAATGAATGGGAGGAAGAAATATACATTTCGACCTTTGTTATTTAACACATCTGAAGGTAGGTTTTCTTGGCTTCCTAAGTGCAAGTTGTCTATAAATGTTATTCCGCTCAACCAGTTGCCATCTAAGTAATCGTACCTTCCTTGAACGTCACTCTGACGGCCAACAAAATTCCACATTAAATACCTCCAATACATATAACCAAACTGATATTCAACCATAAAGCCAAGGTTGTCACCAGTTGTCGGTTTTTCAACTATTAGATAGTCACCATAGCTTTTTAGGAATTTAATATAGCCTTCATTGTCAATTTGTTTCTGTGCATAGGCTTTTCTGAACTCATTTATTGTCTTTTCTGTTTCATGTTTGAGTTGTGCAATCGCTTTATTATAATCTTCCTCGCTCAACTGACTAGGATCTATACCGTATTTATGTAAATCATCCTCATAAGGATAATTTGGATTTAATTTAAATGCAGGTGGATTTGTAAAATTCATATAGTTTTCTATATGATCGCCACTCCACATTCTTGGCAATATTGTTTTTTGATTGTCATCTGTGTTTTGCTCTGCATTTTTGAAATTATTTACAATAACGTATTTGCCTGTTTTGTAATCTCTTTCATAATTGGGTGCTTTATCCAAATAAGGGTTCTTTTTATCTAATCCTGAAAATCCTTCAGTATATTGTGGACCATAAAATAATGGGTTTACACCATATTGCTCTCTATTATAGTATGCTAAAACTTCACGAGCATCCGATGGTTTGTTTTCGTTTATTACGGTATTTGCATTGGCACGTATTGGTAACATAAGCCAAGTAGAAAACCCGATCAATATAAAAAGGATGCAAAGGATTAAGGTGTTAAAAGTGACAAGACCTTTGTTCTTCGTGTATTTTAACCCAAAGTAAAATAAAGCAACTAGTAAAATAGTAACAAATATAGTTCCTGAATCAAAAGGCAATCCCATGCTATTAACCATATAAACTTCGGTTTGACCAAAGAAACCCATAGTCATAGGAAGTAATAATTTAAAAATAAAAAGTAGCACAGCAATAACTACAATATTTGCAATTATAAAATTCTTAATTGTAACAACTTTGTAGTTTTTAAAATAATATAGAAAACCTATAGCAGGAATAGTCAATAAAGCCATGAAGTGAACTCCAAAAGAAAGTCCAATAACAAGTGAAATGATTAATAGCCATCTATTTCCTCTTGGCTTATCCATGTCCTGTTCCCATCGTAATCCTAACCAGAATAGTAAAGCAATAAATAAGGAAGCCATGGCATAAACTTCGGCTTCAACGGCATTAAACCAAAAACTATCAGAGAAAGTATAAGCTAGAGCACCTACAAATGAACTTCCTAATATTACAATTTCGTTGCTTTTATTTAATTCATTATTTGATTCGGCATTAATTCCTGTGTTAGAAAATCGAGTAACCAATTTTCTTAATACCATTGATGAAGACCAAAACAAGAACAAAATAGTAAATGCGCTTGAAAATACGGACATCATATTGACCATCAAGGCAATTTTAGTATTATCCGAAGCAAACATTGCAAAAAAAGCACCGATCATTTGGTATAAAGGAGCTCCTGGCGGATGACCAACTTCTAATTTTGCAGCAGTAGCAATGTATTCACCACAATCCCAAAAACTCATAGTAGGCTCAACGGTCAAAGTATAGGTTAATAATGCGATCCCAAATGTAAACCAACCAATGATAGTGTTCCACTTATTGAAATTGAAAGTTGCTTTATCCATGACTAAAATTTAATTTTTATATAAGCTACAAAGAAAATGTTTTTTTAGTTATAGAGGCAGTCATTAACAAAAT
>CBDUEE010000253.1:0-3712 GCA_965366105.1 uncultured Flavobacterium sp.
CTTAGATTCTGAATCGCAATTTTTACTTTTTTAGTTCCAATTTTAGCATTGAGGTGATCCATTGCTTTCATTAAAGCTAAATGTTTTGGATTTTCCTCATCAAAAAGCTGAAATTGTTTTTGATTCTCATCAATTAATTCGGTCACAATTACGCCTGCTTTTTTAAATTTAAGATGCTCGTTTCCTTGGTGCAATTTCTTTAACAGCTCGATTGCAGCATTCGAAATCGTCAAGGTTGAATTGGTTGCAAAAGGTAATGTAATGGCACTATTAAAATAGTATTTCGAGGTTTGAATCGTGTGTTTATCAATTACCAGTAAGACAATTATTGTATAACAACTGGAATTTTGTTTGCGTAATTTCTCTGCACAAACAGAGGCAAAAGTAGCAACACGTTCCCTTAGTAAATCAAAATCGGTAATTTGTTTGGGAAAACTTCGGGTTGTTGCAATACTTTTCTTTTGGTCCACTATAGGTTCCAAATCTAGAACTGATTTGCCTTCTAATTCGCATTTTAACCGCAATCCAATGACACCCATTTCTTTTTTAATCCAAGCTTCGTGTTGGGGTTGAATAAAATCTAAGGCAGTAACAATATTTCTAATTCTTGCTTTTTTTTGGGTACGATACCCAACGCCCCAAACATCTTCAATCTTGGTCCATTTTAGCGCTTTAATGCGTTTTTCTTCGCTATCAATCACATAAACACCTTGTGTTCTTTCTTGAAATTTTTTGGCTATTTTATTGGCTACTTTAGACAATGCTTTGGTAGGTGCAAAACCAATACAAACTGGAATTCCTGTCCATTTCTGAACTCGATTCTTCATTTGAAGTCCGTAATTGTGATAATCAGAAACCTCCAAGCCATCAAAATTCATAAAGGCTTCATCGATACTATAAATCTCAAGATTTGGTGTAAACTGCTCTAGAATTTTCATCACTCTATTACTCAAATCACCATAAAGCGCATAATTAGATGAAAACAACTTGACATTCTTTTCTTTAACTAGTTCTTTAATTTGAAAGGCTGGCGCACCCATCTTAATTCCTACTGCCTTTGCCTCATTACTTCTAGAAATAACACAACCGTCATTATTTGACAATATGGCAACAGGTTTCCCTGCAAACTGTGGCTGAAAAACCCGTTCGCAAGAAGCATAGAAATTATTACAATCGACTAAAGCATACATGGTGCAAAACTAACCAATATGGTTTTACCCATGTTCCTAACGAAAGTTAATTTTAGAGGATTGTTGATAAATAGTTTCATCAAGGAAAATTTTCAAAAATTATAAAACACTATAATTTTGATAAATTTATTTCATTAGAACCATAAAACAAGTAGTTAAGAAATTCTGTATTATATTAATAAAACTTAAAATTTCAAATTCTAAAATAATTTTATCTCTTTTACAAAAAGACACAAATTGCTGTTTTTAAGCAATTTAAAAACTAAAAAACACTTTAAAAAGAACAACTACAGAACTACCATTTAATTTTCTGGCATACTACTTGAATATCGCTAATCAAATACGTTCAAAAGCGAAAGCCGAAAAGCTCAAGAGTAGGCAAAAATTCAAAATATATGTATCATGAAAAAAATTACTTTATTAGTAGCTAGTATTTTCCTTTTTGGAGGTAGTGTAGCTAACGCAGCAGAAAAAATCGATTTTTCTGTAGAAAGAAAATCTCCAGTAGATTTTAGAAACGCTGAACCAATTGTGTTCACAGAAAGAGGAGTTGAATTTTTCTTATTTCCTGACGGACAATTAGACTTTAACACGCGCCCTTCAAAAGGTCGTGAACAATATTATAAAACTAATAGTCGCGGTGATGTCAATAGAACTTATGGTGCTCCAACCTTTTATAAAAATAAAAATTATGGAGTAAAGGTCGAACACGATAACAGAGGAAGAGTGAGACGCGTTGGAAATGTTTTTATTAATTATGATGCAAACGACCGAGTAAAACGAGTGGGTTCTGTTTACATGACTTACAATCGTTATGCACTCGAACAAGTAGGTGGCTTAACCATTATCTACAATCGTCGTGGACAAATTGTTGATACTTTAGGAGCAGTAAATGGTGGTAGAGGATATGCATACAACCAAAACAATTACGGTAATAACGATTATGCTTACGAGCATAATAAGAATGATGATGACAATGATGACGATAAATACTACTATAGAAAAAATAGTCCAAAAGTAGTAGCAAACACTGATGTTACCGTAATCAAAAGATAAATTACATTCGTATTAATGAATAGATTAGTTAAAAAAAATCTCGTTGGTACAAATACCAACGGGATTCTTTAAATGAATATAAAACTACAATCAAAATTTAATCACAACCATCAATTCCACAACTGTCACCCTGAGTTGTATTTAGTAAAGTCACTTTAGAATCAAATTTTCCTTCTTGCCATACTTTTTCTAAAGTTTCTAAAAAAGCAGTTGCAGGTTGCGCTCCAGAGACAGCATATTTACTGTCGAAAACAAAAAATGGAACACCTTGTACGCCTATTGACTGTGCTTTTTGAATGTCTTGTTTTACCTCGTTTGCATAAGCGTTAGATTCCAATACTTCATTAATTTCATCACTATTTAATCCTACTGAAATTCCTAATTGTTTTAAAGTGTTTGTATCATTAATGTTTTTACCTTCTGTCAAATAAGCTTTGAATAAAAGCTCTTCTAAATCATTTGACAATTGATATTTCTTGGCCAAATGCAGCAATCTGTGTGCGTTGAAAGAATTGGCCAAAATTGCTTTTTCAAAATGAAAATCTAATCCTGCAGTTTTAGCATTTTGCGTCATATTGTCTAGCATTCCTTGAGCCCAATCTGTATCTTTTCCGTATTTATGTGCTAAATGATCTGCCATATTATCGTTGGCAGAAGCTACAAAGCTAGCATCTAACTGATAACTTTTCCATTCTATGTCAACGCTCTCTTTATGTTCAAAAAGGCGCAACGCCTCTTCAATTCTTCTTTTTCCGATATAACAAAACGGACACATGATATCCGACCAAATTTGTATTTTCAATTTATTTTCCATCTTTTTGTTTTTTATCAAAATTCACAATAATTCTATAGTACAAAATTAAGGAATTCATATTGGAGCGGTTTGAGTTTTAGGTTTATATTGGCAATTCAATTGAGTTCGCTATACAATGGTCTGTAAACCTACCCTTATGTAGCACTTGCGCCAATGAAAAATTTATTAAAAATTAAAAAGCAAGCCCTCTAGAATTAGATCTAGAAGGCTTGCTTTTGATACTTGATATATTTCAATCAATATAATTATTCAAAAAAATGATTTGTATTAATCTTGATTATGAAACGCTTTTTTGTTAAAAACAATCAATATCCCTACTCCTGTAGAAATCGCCATATCAGCAACATTAAAGATGGCATTAAAAAAAGTAAATTCTTTTCCACCCCAAATTGGTAACCAACTTGGTAAAATTCCTTGCCAGAAAGGAAAGTAAAACATATCGACTACTTTTCCGTGAAACCACGTTCCGTAAGGTTGGCTTGAAAACAAAGTGGCTACTTCTTGATGGCTGTCATTAAAAATAACACCATAAAAAACAGAATCTATAATATTACCAAAGGCTCCTGCAAGAATCAAAGAAATCGCTACAATTAAGTAATTAGAACTATGTTTTCTTTCTACAGAATCCCACAACCAATATCCGATCCCAACT
>CBDUEE010000254.1:0-3705 GCA_965366105.1 uncultured Flavobacterium sp.
TTTATCAGTTTACCAAAAGTTTTTTCGAAAGCAACAAAATCACCATTTTCATAATCAAACAACTCTGCTTTTTTAGCGTGTGACTGAATAACAAATCTTCGGTCTGCTTTTCTATTCATCTTAATAACTGAGGTATAGCAAGCAATGGCACTGTCCTTATACCCTAATTCTTGGTACAACTGTCCTAAAATAAATCGATAACGGGCTTTCTCGTAATTTACTTTTGTGAATTGTATGGCTAATTTTATCTTAGCAACAGCGCTATCCTTTTCTTCTACATTTAAAAATGAAGCTGTTAAGAGTGCATTTGCATCAGCAAAAACTTGTTTTTCTACTTTATGATCTTCTAATAATTTACTAATGTTTTTTATAACCAAAGCATCATTTCCTAAACGCATATTGGTTTTTTCTCGCCATATTTTAGCTTCGTAAATCTTACTGCTGTTAGGATATTTGTACAAAATATAATTGAAAGCATCCAGAGCGGGAACAAACCGTTGATCATAATACCTAGCTTTACCGAGCATCAAGTATGCTTCATCTATTTGGCTATTTTTCTCTCTTCCGCCAATGTTCATAGAATGTTTTTGGATTGCCTTAGTAGCTTTGGTTTCAGCTAATTCAAAATCAGCGTTACTTGATTTTTTACTAGTGTTTACCTCCTCCTTTATTTGCATTTTTTCTGGCGGTAAAAGTTGCCAAAAATCATCTTCATTATTCAATTTAATGCTCTTAACACCTTTGTCAAAACCTACTCCACCGTTGTACAAAATATTATACTTCGTACTGAGTGCGTGCGAATTTCTAGCCATAAAAGTGTCTTTCTTAGTAGAACAAGCTACCAAAAAAGCAAAAAACAACAAGAAAAATAATGATTTAATTATATTGATTTTCAATGGAAAACGTTTTTATCAATTAACTATTAAATATAGATTTTAGTATAATGACTGGTAAAAATACGTTTCTTTTTGATATAGAGAAAATTATAGTAGTTTAATTGCAAGGCAAACGCATGAGTATTCATAAACCGCAGATTCGCAGATTTTCGCTTAATAACTTTAGTTTTTGTATTTTTTGTTAGAAAACCATTAAAATAAATCAATTAAAATCTAATTGCAATTTTGAAATATTTACTAAAATTTGCGAATCAACAGTAAATTTAAATCCTTTTAAACCGCAAAAAACAACTCAAGCTCCTTCAATGTTTCTTCTGAAGTTTGAATGTCTTTGACTACTTCGCCTTTGTCCATCGCAACGATTCGGTTACTTACCTCCACAGTATGCATTAAGTCATGACTAGAAACCAATACGGTTACATTAGGATTATCAGCCAGGTCTTTGATGATTTTTTTTAATCGAAATTGCGTTGTTGGATCTAAATTAGCAAAAGGCTCATCAAGAATAATTACCTCTGGATTTCCAATTAATGTAGCAATGATTCCTACTTTTTTCTGATTCCCTTTTGACAAGTCACGTAAGTATTTTTTGTTTTTAAGAATTTCTCCATTAAAAAATTCCTCATGTTTTGCTAGTAAAGCATCAACATCCGCTTTGTTTTGTCCGCGTAAATCGCCTATGAAATAAAAATATTCCTCTGGAGTCAAATAACCTATTAAAAAACTCTCGTCTAGAAAAGAAGCCGTAAAAGGTTTCCAAGCTTCGCTAGTATTTACCTCAACTCCGTTGTTTATTACATGACCTGTTGAAGGTTGGATCAAATCCAATAAAAGGCTAAAAAAAGTGGTTTTTCCTGCTCCATTATTTCCCACAAGACCAAAGCTTTCGCCTTTTTTAATTTCTAAAGTATCTATTTTAAGTACGGTTGTTCCGTTATATGTTTTTGAAAGATTGTTTACTTGTATCATTTTATAAAAAATTAATTTGATGAATCGTTTGATGAAAATTACTATTAACCTTTTTGTTTGTAAGCGGCGATAGTTGCATATTTCTCAGATTTATAGACTCTTTCAATCAAAGAAAAAGCTTTATTTTTAAGAGCAAAACCAATTACTCCTGCGCTAGCCACTAAAGCTAATGCTACGTTAGGATTGGCATATTTTAAACCTAACCAATAGAGTAAAACAGGCAAACCTAATTGTGGAACGGAGATTAGCATGGTTTTAATATTAAACGCTTTTTTATCTCCAAAAGCTCCTTTTCCAGAACTCAAATCAATTGGTGTTTTAGTATAAGCTCCACCTAATAAAACTAAATGCGAATTAACGCCAATGTTATAAATAGCACCTACAATAATGACTAAATACGTTTCCCAACCAAAGTAAAGATAAAATGATGCAACAATAGTGGTTAGTATAGTAGCAATAACCATCAACCACCATTTAGAACTCAAATATTCTTTATACGGAATATTTTGTGTCATCATTAATTGGTAATAGGCACTATCCCAACTTGGTACAAATTGTCCAAAAGTGATTAAAAAGCCTCCACAAACAAAGATTCCCCCAAAAATGTGCATTACTGGTCCATAAAAAGAAGTTGTAGAGAAAAACAGAAGTCCATAAAAAAGAAACATAACACTTAACCCGACGGTCGTCTTCGATCTTTTGTTCCTTTTTATTAATTTAATGTCATTTTTCAAAAATGTTCCTATGGTTCCAAATTGGTTCAACCAAGTTAAATTTTCTGTTTTAGCAACATCATGCTTATTTGTAAGTCCTGCATCTAGATATAAGTTATTTTTAAAATAGATAAATGTGAAGTAATACAAAACTATTAAAGCGATAACTGGAATTGCAGAAGCCCAATACGTGTTGAAAATAGCATCAAATAGAGGCGCTGTATAATCCGTAATATTAAATAATCCATAATACTGTAAACCCGCTAATACAGTTGTGATTGCTAAGAAGATTCCAAATAAATTATCTTTATTGCTTAGTATAATATTAATAAAGTTGTTGATGTACAGCAAAGAGTAAATACCAGTAAACCATAATAGTACATGTACAACATCATATCCTTCGATCATTAAAACAATACTGAATGGAAGTAAGAAAAAACCATGAACTAAGTTAAAGAATGATAAAATTGTTTTTCCTAAAGAAAAATGAACAATCGTAGATTTTTTTATAGGGAAAATTAGCATGGGACGAATGTTCATTACTGGAATTTTCTGCACCATAATTCGAACGAGTAAATCCATTACTACATAATAAATAATGAATTTATTCACTGTTGTGATTGGGTCCATGTTCATTTTCTTTAAGAAATAGAAAACCCCAATACCCATTCCTAAAAAAAGTAAGATAAAATAGGCGGCAAGAAAACCAATCAAGATTTTCAAAGCTAAGTTGGTAGCGAAGGAAGCCGATCTAAAAAAAGCTTTCCATTCGAGATAAAGGAATTTTTGAATCATAGTTTGGTTATTTTGGTTGTGTAGTATGTAGTTAAATTCGAAAAATGTTACAGTGTTTCAAATTTATATTCAGGATAGGTTTGTTGTAAATAAAAAGACGCCTTGGCAGGAATAATTTTGAATACGATAAAAAGTACCAAACTAAATAATACAAAAAGAAAACTAATTCCTAATATCCAATAATCGTTAGTTAGGAAGTTATCGCCCTGATTTATCAATTGAAACAACAAATTAAGAGGCAATATCATTGTTGCAGAAAAAGTTCCGTATTGATTGATAATTTCTTCGAACAGCCACTTTTTCTCATTTAATTTCTTTTTTTCCTTTCTTGT
>CBDUEE010000255.1:0-3661 GCA_965366105.1 uncultured Flavobacterium sp.
TAGCCGCAGCATCAGCACTTACTCCTAATAGTTCGTAATTATTAGCTTGAAAACGCTCGTAATTATCTCGTAAATCACAAGCTTCGGCGGTACAACCTGGTGTACTTGCTTTTGGATAAAAGAAAACTACTAGTTTTTTACCTTTATAATCTGCTAATTTATGAGAATTCCCATCTTGATCTAGTCCTGAAAAATCAGGTGCTTTGTCTCCTTTTTTTAATGTTATCATGTTTTTTTATTTAACCGCAAAGTGCACTAAGGTTTTTCGCAAAGTTCACTAAGCTTCTTTTATAATTTTTATTGATATTGTTATTGATAGTGTTATTGCTATTCTACATGCCCCAGATGGTAGTGAAAAGCCCGGACTGGAAAAAACTATTTTTTCTTGTTTATAAAGAGCGACCGGCAGGAAGCTACTTTATAAATTTAGAAAAAAAGTTTTTTGAAGGAGGACTTGTAACGAACAGCTGGATTAGGCACATACTAAAAATTAAACTATTTTTACAGTTATAAAAATACGAAAATGAACAAACAGGAACGGGTAACATTTGTTATAAATACGTTAAAAGAATTATATCCCACGATTCCGGTCCCATTAGATCATAAAGATCCTTATACGTTATTGATCGCGGTGTTACTATCTGCGCAATGTACAGATGTCCGCGTAAATCAGATTACACCTTTGCTTTTTGCCAAGGCTGATAATCCGTATGATATGATAAAAATGTCCGTGGAAGAAATTAAAGAAATTATTAGACCTTGCGGTTTATCACCAATGAAATCTAAAGGAATTCACGGTTTGTCACATATTTTAATTGATAAACATGGCGGAGAAGTTCCTAAAAGTTTTGAATTTTTAGAAGAATTACCTGCCGTGGGACATAAAACGGCAAGTGTGGTAATGTCACAGGCTTTTGGAGTTCCAGCTTTCCCAGTTGACACACACATTCATCGCCTCATGTACCGCTGGAATTTTACGAATGGAAAAAATGTGGTTCAAACTGAAAAAGATGCTAAACGAATTTTTCCAGAGGAGATATGGAATGATTTGCATTTACAGATAATTTGGTACGGAAGACAGTATTCACCAGCTCGTGGTTGGGACTTAGAAAAAGATATTATCACTAAAACAATTGGTAGAAAAACAGTACTTGACTCTTATTACAAAAAATAAATAAGATTGGAGAATAAAAAATCCCAATGATTTACACTGAAATCATTGGGATTTTCTATTTGGATTAGAAATAAAGTGTGTTCTAATCGAATGCGCTCTAATTCGAAATAATTTCGAAACTTAAATTGTCTATTTTTATTATGCTCAATGCTTTAGAATAGCTTAATAAAAAAGAGATTGTCTCTTCACTTGGTTTCATTGTTTTAGAAACCAATGCTTTTTTTGAGTAAATTTTTGCCATATTGTAATACCTATTTGATTTTATATTACAACGCAATGCGATTCTATATATTGTTAATTGGTTAAAACAATTTGGTGTTTGTCAATCACTTTCCTTAAATTCATCAAAGCATAACGCATTCTTCCTAGTGCGGTATTGATGCTCACTCCTGTAGATTCAGAGATTTCTTTAAAACTCATGTCTTGATACATTCGCATAACTAAAACTTGTTTTTGATCCGCTGGAAGCTCTTCTATCAGTTTTTTTAGATCCATTTCTACTTGATCCGCAATAATTTTGTTCTCTATAGTCATAGAATCGTCGGACATTATAGAGAAAATAGAAAATTCCTCTGTTTCTCTGAACATTGGCATTTTTTTAGTTTTTCGATAATGATCCACCACTAAATTATGTGAAATACGCATTACCCACGGTAAGAATTTACCTTCTTCGTTATAGGAATTTGATTTCAAGGTTTTTATTACTTTGATGAAAGTGTCTTGAAAGACATCATTAGTGATGTCTCTGTCTGGAATTTTAGAATAAATAAATCCGTAGATTTTGGATTCGTGCCTTTTTATTAGTTTAGTTAAGGCATCCTCGTTACCTGCGACGTATTCCTTCACTAATGCCGCGTCTGGAAGTTGTATATTAACCATAATAATACTTTTTAGTTTTTAATAAAATTGGTAGATTTCTCTAAAAAGTAGTTTTGAATTATAGGCTATAGTAGATTTGGGTTATTAAGTGACCAAATTTAACTAAATATTCTTTGAAGATGCAAGAAAAATTAAGAAAAATTAACTTAAAATTCCCTGATTTATTATGAAAAAGTATTTTTTTCTTTAAAAATCACCACTTAAAAAACATAAAAGGTAGAAATTATAAGCTCTTTTTTGAAAATCTAAACACAATTATTAGCTAAAATTTGTGATTCGTTCATTCCTGCATCTCTATTCAAAATTGATTACTTTTGTAAAAATTATTTTTTTTATGCAAGTTGACCTTTCTAAATTAGATCCAAAGAAAAATATCATCATAAAAGGAGCGCAAGTACATAACTTAAAAAATGTAGATGTTGCGATTCCTAGAAATAAATTAGTGGTTATTACTGGTCTTTCGGGTTCCGGAAAATCAAGTTTGGCATTTGATACTCTTTATGCCGAAGGACAACGTCGTTATGTAGAAAGTTTATCTTCTTACGCCCGACAATTCCTAGGGAGATTAGACAAACCAAAAGTAGAATACATTAAAGGAATTGCTCCCGCGATTGCTATTGAACAAAAGGTAAATACTACAAATGCTCGCTCTACCGTAGGAACTTCGACTGAAATTTACGATTATATAAAATTACTTTTTGCTAGAATTGGCAGGACATATTCACCAATTTCTGGACGAGAAGTCAAAAAAAACACAGTAACTGATGTTGTCTCCGAAGTGAAAACTTTTGAACTGGACAGCAAATGGTTGCTCCTAGCTCCTATTCATTTAGAAGAAGGCAGAAAATTAGAAGACAAATTAAAAGTTCTTTTGCAACAAGGTTTTGCCCGAATTTTAGTGAACAACGAAATGGTACGTTTAGATGATTTACCCGAATCATTAGATAAAAAAGAAATTCTTTTAATTATTGACAGAATTGTAGTTAAGGAAGAAGAAGAATTTTACAATCGTCTTGCTGATGCAGTACAAACTGCTTTTTTTGAAGGAAAAGGAATTTGTTATTTAAAGGAATTAAACTCTGATAAAAAGTATTCGTATTCTAATAATTTTGAATTAGATGGTATTAATTTCTTAGAGCCAAATGTTCATTTATTTAGTTTTAATAATCCTTATGGAGCTTGTCCTGTATGTGAAGGTTACGGAAACATTATAGGAATCGATGCCGAATTAGTGGTTCCAAATACTACTTTATCCATTTTTGAAAATGCGATTTTCCCATGGCGAGGCGAAAGCATGAGTTGGTTTAGAGATGAATTGGTAAATAACGCTTACAAGTTTGATTTCCCCATTCACAAACCTTTCTTTCAATTATCTGAAGATCAAAAAGAATTAATTTGGAATGGAAACGAATATTTTCAAGGACTTAATGGTTTCTTTAAAGAATTAGAAGAAAAAAATTATAAGATACAAAATCGTGTGATGCTCTCTCGTTATCGCGGGAAAACTAAATGCTATTCTTGTAAAGGAAAGCGTTTGAGAGTAGAAGCATCGTATGTAAAAATCAACTCCAAAACGGTTTCTGACTTAGTTGATCTACCTATTAAGCA
>CBDUEE010000256.1:0-3661 GCA_965366105.1 uncultured Flavobacterium sp.
ATATTATGCAGGCAAACAAGTGGATATCTTTGCTATTGGAAAAAAAGGAAATGATGTTTTAGGTAAAACGCTTAATGTTATTGCTAATGAAAGTCCAGTTTTTGATGCATTAACTTTTGATAATGTTGCTAAAATTGCTGATGCTTTAACCGAGAAATTCGTTTCTGGTGAGTATGATAAAATTGAGTTGATTTACAATCAATTTAAAAATGCAGCTACACAAATCGTTCAAACAGAGCAGTTTTTACCTTTAGCACCAATTAAATCTGATTTAAACGTTACTCCTGGTGATTATATCTTTGAACCTTCAAAAGAAGAAATTGTTTTGACATTGATTCCAAAATCATTGAAAACACAATTATATAAAGGAATACGCGATTCATTTGCTTCAGAACATGGTGCTCGTATGACCGCAATGCACAAAGCAACTGATAATGCAACCGAGTTAAGAGATCAATTAAAATTAACTTACAACAAAGCACGTCAAGCAGCAATTACTAATGAAATCTTAGAAATTGTTGGTGGAGCAGAAGCTTTGAAAGGATAAGGAAGTTTATATTAATAAAAAAGGCGATTGAATTTAGTTTCAATCGCCTTTTTTATTAATGTATAATTTGGAATAGTAACCTTTAATTTCCTGAGAAAATCTCTAAATAAAGTCATTTCAGATTAGACTAAAATCTTCTCTAAACCCAAAAGAATAGCTTCCGTATTTCTTTGTTTTTGCTTAATGGTATTCATTTTTCTTCTAAAAACTAATTGTCCTGTACTAGTTATATAGTTAAGATTAAAGTAATTTGTAATCTCAAAACGGGTATTATAGTTTTGTTACAAATACTAAAAAATTAATTATTTTAAAAATTAAGTTGAGTACTTAAAAGAATGAATTAGAACAAAAAAGAGCCATAGGCTCTTTTTTTATGCTTTGTTTAAGGAACAACTAGCTTTATAGTCCTGTAGCTCTGTGTTGAAGGGCAATCTTAGCTTTCCCGTGCTTTGTTTTTTGGGAACAATTAGCTTTATCTATCCCGTGCTCTATTTTTATGGGTTAATCTTAGCTTTTCCCATGCTTTGTTTTTTGAGGGAACAATATTTAGCTTTATACGCCCAATGCTCTGTTTTATGGGTTATCTTAGCTTTTCCCATGCTTTGATTTTTGTGAGGATCAATTAGCTTTATAAACCTCTTTTTCTAATTTCTTGTTGGACAAATTTCTAACATTATATAGATATTTACAATACCCACTTTTAGTGATATTTCAATAAATTTTCATTTTAATATTTTTGTTCTAAAATGATATAATATCCCTAAAGTCTTTAAGCAAGTTAGATCAATTTCACTTAAATTTATTTGTTACTAATAATTTCTTTTAAAGGAAAAAATTCCTCCTAATGACAAATTAGTTTGGTTTAAATAAATTCTATAAGAATCTAATATCGCTATTAATACTTGTTTGCTATTTTATTAAAATTAAAAATAGATACAGGATTTGTTCAATGAAAATCATAATACGGATAGTTCGTTAAGGACTATATAGCTATCAATTTATTATAAATATTTTTGAACGAAGTATAAGTAATTGAATAAAGGTATTTTTTTTGGGATCCTAGTTTGCTATTTATTTTACTTTAAAATTTTCTAACATGAATCTATGGGTAACTAAGTATTTTAAAAGAGAATTATACTCGTCCAACTATTTCTCTTTTAAAATCGGAGGGTCTGTAATTTGTCAGTTGGAAAAACGTGTTACTAAAAGAAGATAAGCTGTCGTAACCCACTAAATAACCTATTTCGCTTATGGACTTGTCACTTTCTAACATTAGTTCAATAGATTTCACCATTCTAAAGAGCTTTAAATATTGTAAAAAAGAAGTTTTTAATGTGGATTGAAATAATCGTGACAAGGATCTTTCTCCCATTGCAAACTGAGTACCGAGACTTGATAAGGAGTGATTATCAGTTATATTGTTTTCTATAAATTCTAGGATTGGCTTTATTCTTTCATTTTCTGTAAATGGTAAGCTGATAGGTAATTTTTTATTGCTTATCTCGGGCAAAATGTTTTTTATAACGGACAAGAATTGATACCTAGTTTCATTTGGTCTTATGTGCCCATCCCAACTCTCGGTGTATTTAATCATTTGCATTAAAAGATGATTTATGGGATAAATTCCAACTTCTGAAAAGAACGAACTGTTATCATCGTCATAGGTATAAAAGAAAATAGAACGCAAAATGGTACCCGAATGACCAATTTTTAAAATATGCTCTAAACCTTGTGGTACCCAAAAATAATGACGTGCAGGAATAACGTAATTTTTATCATTCAATTGCAAATAAGCAAGACCACCTTCTACGTATGAAAGTTGTCCTTTTTTATGACTATGATAGGGAATAAATTTCTCCGATCGTTCGTGCATTACAAATACTGAATTTGAAAATTTATCAATCTCTGGTAACGAGGCTATAAGACTCATTTTATTTTTTGTTTAAGAAACAAATTCATAATAATATATTTTAAAAGGTGTCTTGTATTTTCAAAGTTACAAATTCATACCTTTAAAATGTCTGGTTTCGTCAAATTTTAGACTATTTTTATATAAACGCAATTCCCATGAGGATTCTATATTTGTAAGCACAAATTTTAAAAAAATGATTCGCTTTACTTTCCAAAATGCAATTAGCATTTTATTTATTACATCAACAACATTTCTTTTCTCACAAAATAATGCTATTCAAAAAACTCCTCTAACGCTAAATGACACTTGGTCTAAAGCAATTGAAAACAGCAAAAAAATTCAACTTAGTGATTTAGAATACCGAATAAATAAAGAGGAAGTTAAAGAAAGCAAATTGGAGCGATTACCAGAAGTTGACATCAAAGGAAATTATGAATACGCCACAAACATTCCTGTTTACGAAAAAGGTTTGTTTAGCAAACCAACACAGCATGAAGTCATTCATCTATTATATAAAGTAAGTACGGGATATTATTTAAATGTTTATGATGGGAATAAACTTAATTTAAAAATTGACAAGAAAGAAGTTCTGGCAGAAATTGCCTTAGAACAACATAAAATGACTACGTCTGAAATTAAATTGCAAGCTGCTATTTATTACCTCAATTTACAACGGAGTACTGTTTTTAGGGATTTGATGATTAATGACATTGCCAATCAAGAAAAACAGCTTGCAGAAATTAAATCATTGCATAAAAACGGTGTGATTTTGAGAAGTGATGTGCTGCGTGTAGAGTTAAAACTTTCTAATCAGAAAATGATGTTGGTGAAAATTGAAAACGACATTGCTATTGCCAATCAAAGACTTAATATTTTAATTGGTCTTCCTGACGAACAATTAGTAAGTCCTTTTGAAATTTTGGAACCTGAAACATTTCATTTAGATCCCTACAATCAATATTTAGAAATCGCTAAAAAGAATTCGTACGAATATAATATTTCTGAAAGCAAAACAGAACTATCTAAAATTGAATTGAAAAATAGCAAAGCTAATGTTCGCCCTAAAATAGGTTTGTATGGTGAGTTTTATTTGGCTAATCCACAGATTTTCTTATATCCGTACTCTCCCAGCAATTATACTTTAGGGATTTTTGGAGTGCGTGCTTCCTATCCTCTTTCTGAACTATACCTGAATAAACCAA
>CBDUEE010000257.1:0-3657 GCA_965366105.1 uncultured Flavobacterium sp.
GTTTATATAATTTGAGATTAATTCTATTCTTTTTATTTAGTTTGTCTCGCTGTAAGTCTGTCGTTTATGTTGTTCTCTAATGTTGGATGATGTCCGGAGCTGAAAATGAAATATTTTGTGTTTATAAAAAAATGCTGTCCTTTTGAGACAGCATTTGTGTGTTTATATATTTGTTATAATAAAGAATTGCAAGTCATAACCTCGGGTTTTGCAACTCCCATTAATTCTAAGATAGTAGGAGCAATATCTCCCAGAACACCATCGTGAATTTGTTTCAATTCTTTATCTACTAATATAATTGGAACTGGATTTGTTGTGTGTGCCGTATTGGGACTTCCATCAGGGTTTATCATCGTTTCACAATTACCGTGATCTGCAATTACAATCGTAGTATAGTTGTTGGCTAATGCAGCTGTAATTACTTGTTCAACACATTTATCAACTGCTTCACAAGCTTGTATTGCAGCATTCATTATGCCCGTGTGTCCTACCATATCGCCATTGGCAAAATTAAGACAAACAAAATCTACTTCTCCTTTGTTTAGTTCTGGAACGAGTGCTTCTGTAAGTTCGTAGGCACTCATTTCTGGCTGTAAATCATAAGTAGCCACTTTTGGTGAATTTTTTAAAATGCGACTTTCTCCTGCAAAAGGTAATTCTCTACCACCAGAAAAGAAGAAGGTAACGTGAGGATATTTCTCGGTTTCGGCAATCCGAATTTGCTTTTTGTGCGCTTTTTCTAAAACTTCACCCAGTGTTTCAGTTATGTTATCTTTATTGTAAACTACTTTTACGTTAGTGTAGGTGTCGTCGTAATTAGTAAGCGTTACATAATACAAATTGAGTTTGTGCATGTTTTGCTCATGAAAATCTTTTTGAGATAGTGCTTCTGTAAGCTCACGACCTCTATCGGTTCTGAAATTGAAGAAAATAACTACATCATCATCTTCAATAGTAGCTAATGGTTTTTCATTATCATCTACCACAATAATAGGATTAATGAACTCGTCTGTTATGTTTTCTAAATAACTTTCAGCAATTGACGTAACGACATTTTTTGAATGTTTTCCCAGTCCATTTACCAATAAATCATAAGCAAGCTTTACTCTTTCCCAACGTTTATCTCTGTCCATAGCGTAATAACGACCTACAACCGAAGCGATTTTTACAGTAGTGTTTTGGATATAATTCTCAAGGATTTGGATATAATTTATGCCAGATTTTGGATCCACATCACGACCATCGGTAAATGCGTGAACAAAAACTTTTTGTAAACCGTGTTGTTGTGTTGCATCAATCAATCCTCGTAAATGCGAAGTGTGTGAGTGTACTCCACCATCTGAAACAAGACCTAAAAAGTGTACTTTTTTATTGTTTTCTTTCGCATAAGTAAAGGCATCTACTAAAATTTGTTCTTTTGCAAGAGTATGATTGGCAACAGCCAAATTGATCTTTGCTAAATCTTGATATACAATTCTACCAGCACCCAAATTCATGTGTCCTACTTCACTATTTCCCATTTGTCCTTCTGGCAATCCTACGTTTAAACCATCAGTTCGAAGTTGCGCACTTGGATAATTTTTGTATAAACTATTTATAAAAGGTACATTAGCATTGTCGATTGCAGAAACTTTTGGGTCTGGCGATTTTCCCCAACCGTCCAAGATCATAAGAATTACTTTTTTATTCATCACAAATTTATTTTAAGCAAAGATAAAGTATTTCTAAAAATCTTGGGGTGAATGGAAATCACTATTATGTATTAGAATGATAACAATAACAAATAATGATTATTTTGTTGCAGAAGGTTATCTTTTTTAAAATTAATGCATTTAGAACTTATTCTTTACCTGATTGTAATCTATGAAATAGCGAACGCTTATAGAAAAAACATGGCTTAAAGCATCGTTAGTCAATAAATTAGTTACATTATTCTTAAAGTTTTTATTGATATTTCTCTCGAAATTTCCAGCATTATTTCGATATAAAATAGAAACCTGACTTCCTGGTGCAAACCACCACGAATAAGATATGTCCGTATTCCAGGAATAAAAACTTGAATTTTTATTGGTACTGTAGCCCACATAATCCGCTAGTCTTCCGTTTTGTTCTAAGGATAAAATAGTTTTATTTTCAGCATACGACCAATAGTGACGCACAGAAATATTAAAATTCATTTTACTGTTTAAAGAATACTTTCCTGAAAATGTATTAGAATAAGTAATTACGTTTCTATTGGCAAATAGAATGGTGTTTGGTGTTGCCGGATTCAAATCGGCATCAATACTATCAATATATCCTTTATTATTGTTTTTTCTAAAAAAGTTAAAGTTGTAATTCATTGATAATTTATCGTTGAAACGATATCTTGGACCAAGAGAAAAACCATAAGATTTTCGACCTTCTTCATTATAAAAAGAATAAGAAGGATTGAAATCAATAGCAAAACTTTTATTATAATCGCTTGATAAATATATAAAACCACTAATTTTTGCGGGGAGAATTATATATCTGTCAGTTGTTCTTGGTTCATAATAGTCATGTGCTTCTATGGGATTTGCTTCAATTCCTAAGCCCAATTGAGTGTTTTTTTTGTTATTCGAACTAATTTCAAAATTGATATTGCTAGATTGAATTTTGCCTGTTTCTTTTTGAAATTGAGAGTAAGTGTTTATCCGTGCATTGAAACTATTAAAATATTTGGTTGGGTTCAAAATTCGATAACTCGTATTGCCATAAAAACTGTAATAATTAGTTTCAAAATTTATTCCCATGTCATTATTGTCAAAATCCTTTGTGGTCATGTCTGCGCCAATACCATAACGAAATTTTCCGCTAGTTTCAGAGAAATTCAATTGAGTATTGATTCCTTTTTTTTCTTTTACGGCATTTACATAACTGTATTTGATATCTCCTGTAAGGCTATAGGTGTTTTTCTTGGTGTTTAAATCCCAAACCAATGCCGTTACATTTCCATCTCGAAAACCTCCGTTGCGTGTCACATTCGTATTCACAAATGCAATTGAAGAATTTTTGCGAAAACGTTGGTCTAAAACCAATACATTATAATTGGATAAAGGTTCTACTATTTCGTTTCTGATCTCCTGCGTATCGTTATTTATAATTGTTGCTGATGTTTTTTCGGTGACGGCGTTTAGAATTCCAACTCCTAATCCGTTTTTTGTTCTTCCAGAAACTTTTAAAGCATTGAGAAGATTTACGCTTGCGGGATTATCAATAATTTCTTCATTGGATGCAGTCGTCGGGTAATTGATTGGGTTTCCGCCAATTCGTCTCGAGTAAACTAAATTTCCTTTGCTAAACAAATCTGTTCCCTCTGTAAAGAAAGGTCTGTTTTCATTGAACTGTTGTTCGAATGGTCCTAAATTCAGGATTTGATCATCGTATTTTGTCTGTCCAAAATCAGGGATAAGAATCATATCTAGTGTAAAAGCATCGTTTATTCCATACTTTAAATCTAATCCACCCTTAAGTGTTCCATTTGTTTTTTGTCGATCATTAGCGTTTAAATAAAAAGAAGAGTAGGGCAGAAAAAAGAATCGAGTAGGAGGTTTTATATTTTCAATTCCTTCAAGAATTCCGGCTTGTTGAGTAAATGTGCCTAATTTGGAATCAATAAAATTCCAAGTATATTTT
>CBDUEE010000258.1:0-3649 GCA_965366105.1 uncultured Flavobacterium sp.
AATTAATATTTTATAAAGAAAACTAGTTAAAACTAGTTATAGAACAATGGTTTTGATCAATTATAAAAATGTATTTTATATTAAAGAGACATTTTCAGCTCAAATTCTATTGTGTCTATTTAAATTTACAAACTTATAATTATTGTACTTTCTATCGAACAATCCTAAAAAAGTATTCGCTAAAAAACAACATTATAGTTCGCTATAAACTTGTAAATAAAACCTAAAAAATCATTTTTTCTTGACTCTAATTCTTCAAAAAAAATAGATCGAAATACTAGTTGTATCCAAAATTAAAAAATCAATTATAAATGAATAATACTCTAACTGCAAAAAAGGAAAGTATAATTATCTATTTAAAAGATACGTGCAATGATATAGGTAAAGTTACATTATTTGCAGTGCGATTTTTTAGAGAGGTAATTAAGCCTCCCTATGAAATGAAAGAATTTATTAAACAATGTTATGTTATTGGTTATAAATCATTACCGCTCGTAACTATTACAGGTTTTATAATGGGATTGGTCCTTACATTACAATCAAGACCTACTCTTGCTAAGTTTGGTGCAGAATCTTGGCTGCCAAGTATGGTCGCTTTATCACTAATTAGAGAAATTGCACCTGTAATAACTGCACTAATTTGTGCAGGTAAAATTTCGTCAGGTATAGGTGCAGAATTAGGATCTATGAAAGTAACGGAACAAATTGATGCCATGGAAGTTTCGGCTATTAATCCCTATAAATATTTAGTTGTTACACGAATTTTGGCTACAACTCTTATGGTTCCATTGTTGGTGATTTATGCAGATGGTGTTGGAGTTTTAGGAGGATATATAGGTATTAATATTCATAGTGAAGTTAATTTATACCGTTATCTCTCTCAGGTTTTGGAAGCAATTACATTTTCCGATATTTTTCCAGCTACTATAAAAACCTTTTTCTTTGGTTTCTTCATTGGTATGATAGGGTGTTATAAAGGATTTAATGCGGCTAATGGAACCGAAAGTGTAGGTAAAGCTGCTAACTCTGCCGTAGTTACGGCATCGCTCACTATATTTATTATTGATATGATAGCAGTGCAACTAACTGATTTATTTTTTTAACATGGTACAAGAAAAAACAATAGTGGGTATTCCCGATAATTCTAATGATAATATTCCAGTAATTGAAATTATAGACCTCTATAAATCCTTTGGTACAAACGAGGTTCTTAAAGGAGTCAATTTGACTGTAAAAAAAGGAGAGAACCTAGTTATTCTTGGAAAATCAGGTTCTGGAAAATCAATTACTATAAAATGTATTGTTGGCTTAATGGGGATTGATAAAGGCGAAATAAACGTTTTTGGTACTGATATTACTAAACTTGACAATAACGGTCTGAACAAAATTAGAGTTCGAATTGGATTTTTATTTCAAAATGCTGCATTATACGACTCAATGAGTGTAAGAGATAATCTAGGATTTACATTGAAGAGACATGCTAAAGAGCTTTCGTCAGAAGAAGTAGACAGTCAAATTAAGGAAATTTTAGAAAGTGTTGGATTGATTGAGGCCATTGATAAAATGCCATCAGAACTATCCGGTGGTATGCGCAAGAGAATTGGTCTGGCAAGAACATTGATTCTAAAACCGGAAATAATATTATATGATGAACCAACTACTGGACTAGACACCATTACCTCCAGAGAAATAAGTGAATTAGTTGTAGAGATTCAAAAAAAATACAAAACTACCTCTATTATAATTACACATGATATGGCTTGTGCGAAATTTACGAGCAATCGATTGATGATTTTAAAAGATGGTATCATTCACGCCGAAGGAACTTACGATGAATTAGAAAAAAGCGACGATGAATGGGTTCGTTCTTTTTTTATATAACTAATAAAAATGAATAAAATGAATAAAGAATCAGGATACCAGTGGAAATTGGGAATGTTCGTAATTATAGGATTAGTGTTGTTTGTGGGGACGATTTATTTTGTTGGAAAACAAAAAAACTTATTTGGATCTACTTTCGAATTATATTCTAAATTTAATTCGGTTAACGGTCTTGAAGTAGGAAACAATGTCCGTTTATCAGGTATCAATATTGGTACAGTTGATGGTATAGAGTTTTTAACAGATACATCAGTAGTTATTAAATTAATTATAAAAGATGAAGTTCGTAAATACATAAAAAAGGATGCTATAGCTAGTATAAGTTCTGATGGATTGATGGGAGATAAAGTACTTATCATTTCAGCAGGTAATTCTTCGAATGTAATTGTTGAAAACAATGATCATATTGCTTCAAAAAAAGCTATAGAAATGGATGATTTAATGGTAAGTGTCAAAAAAAGTGTAGATAATGCAGCTGTTATTACTTCAGAACTTGCACAATTTAGTCATAGCATGAATAATGGTAACGGTGCTTTATCTAAACTAATTTCTGATGAACAGTTTGGAAATAGTATCAAAAATACGATTCTAAACCTTGAAAATAGTACTACAGAATTCAAACGATTTACTGTAAAGATGAATAACGGAAAAGGAGCATTATCAAAATTAGTTAGTGATGAAAGAATGGGAAAAGTCATCGATTCTTCATTAACAAATGTAAAAACAGCCACAAAGGGATTGAATGAAGTAATAGAGGCAGCAAAACATAATTTCTTGTTAAGAGGTTTTTTTAAGAAAAAGAAAAAAGAAGATGAAAAAAAACAGGCTGAACTTGATCAATTAGAAGAAACTGAAATGAAAAAAGAATTAAAAATAGCCATCGAAAATGATTCTTTGAAATAATTGCCTTTCTACATTAGCAATAGAATTTATGTATTTAAATAGTTCAGATCTTAAGTAACTAAAAACAGTATGTCCTATTTTAAATATAAAGCTGACCAGTCATAACATGCCAAAGAACAAGGTGTTATTTTTTTTCATCATTAATGTAGATTTAAAATGGTATATTCATAATAAAGCTTATAATCAAGAAAACAGTATACTTATTTTGTTCTTTTAGTTTTTGTAATATAATTGAAAGCATTAATTTTTATTAAAATTATTAATCATGAAAACTGAAAAAGAGCTTAATGAATTAATTCTAATGATTACTATGAAAATACATAGTGAATATCCTGAATTAATTAAATATTTATTAGAATTGCCAGTGACAATTCCTGATGTTAGCAATCCCAAAATAAATAGTAAAGTACTAAATGAATATTATGATTCATTAGAAAATATTCTTAAAAAATATAGTGTCAATCAATCAAATATTTGAAACTATTTTTAATCCAAATTATCAGGGAAAGAAAATATTCTAAATTTTCCAATTTTCATAATTATTATTCTTATTTGATTATTATTCATGAAAATAACTGTTACAACTTAATATTGATTGACTGTTTTTTGTACAATCAGTAAATAAAACAAATTTTCAACAAAGTTATATAACGGATTTATTGACAAAAGAACCCAACTTTGTATAGTAGAAATTATTTTACAGGTAATAAACAAAAAATATGGATTCAGTAGAACCGGAAGGAAATTGGGAACAACAAAAAGAAAAATTAAAAGAAAAATATGCTTATTTGACAAAGAACAAATCACTTTTTTCGGAAGAGAAAAAAGAAGAAATGTTAGATAAATACCAAGCTAAACTAGGAAA
>CBDUEE010000259.1:0-3640 GCA_965366105.1 uncultured Flavobacterium sp.
TATTTACACCCAACGGCGTTGGAGAATATGCTGGGAAAGCACTATTTTATGAAAAATCAGAAACTAGGAAAATTGTTTTTTTAAATTTGATTTGCAACGGAATTCAAATGATTTTGACTGTGTTTTTTGGGATTTTTGGTTTATTGTATTTTAATGCACATCATAATATAATAAGTACAAATACAGTTATAATTCTTTTAGGAATTTTAATACTTGTTTTTGTATTATTATTTTCAATAAAAAAAATAACTATTAAAGGATATTCTATAGAAAAATTGATTCACAAGATTAATGAAATTCCAAAAACAATTCATCAAAAAAATATTTTTTTAGCGATTTGTCGTTATGTAGTTTTCTCACATCAATATTATATTTTATTCCTAGCTTTTGATGTTCATTTGCCTTATTTAATTATAATGGCAGCCATTAGCAGTGTTTACTTTTTAGGTTCATCCTTACCAACATTTCAGTTTTTAGATTTTGCTGTAAAAGGAAGTGTTGCAGTTTTTTTCTTTGGAATTTTGGGCGTTAACGAATGGATTGTGGTTTTTATAACGACTTTGATGTGGTTTTTAAATATAGTTTTACCGGTGATTATTGGAAGTTATTATGTATTAAATTTTAAAAGCTCTTTATCGTCTAAAAAGAGGACTTCAATCGTAATTAATACAACTTCTAAACAATGATTACTTTAGTTTTAAGTTCATTTATAGTCCTTTATTTATCTATTATTATAGTTCTAATATATGGTTATACCAAAGTACCAACTATTGATTACATTCATTCAAACCCAAAAACAAAATTTACAATTATTGTACCTTTTAGGAATGAATCAGACAATTTACCTGTTTTATTAAAAAGTATAGCAAAATTAAATTACCCGACTGAATTATTTGAAGTACTTCTGGTAGATGACGAATCAAAAGAAAGGTTTTCAGTTTTCGGTTTTCAGTTTTCAGTTAAGGTGATAAAAAACAATCGCGTCTCGAATTCGCCCAAGAAAGACGCTATTTCAACAGCTATGAAATATGTAAATTCACCCTGGGTTATTACCACTGATGCAGATTGTAAAATTCCTGAAAACTGGTTATTGGCTATCGATAATTACATTCAAATACATAATGTTTCGATGATTGCAGGAGCTGTAACTTACGAATGTAATAATTCATTTCTACATCAATTTCAGCTATTAGATATGGCAAGTTTACAGGGCGCTACAATAGGTAGTTTTGGTATAAAGAGAGGCTTTATGTGTAATGGTGCCAATTTAGCTTATACCAAATCACTTTTTGAAGAATTGAATGGTTTTGAAGGCAATGATAAAATTGCGACTGGCGATGATGTATTTATGTTGCAAAAAGCTATTAAACTCTTTCCTGAAAAAATTCATTATTTAAAATCAAAAAATACAATTGTAATGACCAAAGCTTTAGATGAATGGAAATCTTTGTTTTACCAACGTGTACGCTGGGCATCAAAAACTACTTCATATCAAAGTAATTTTGGTAAGACACTAGGTTTAATGGTATTTATGGGAAATATAAATATACTTATTGCTTTTGCACTTACGGTTATTGGTTTATTTGAGTGGAGAAATTTCATTTTTTTTATAGCAATGAAGATTGCTGTTGATGCTACTTTAATTTATAAATCGAATTATTTTTTGAATACAAATAAAATTAAATACTTACTTTTAAGTAGTTTTATATATCCTTTTTTTAGTGTCAGCGTAGCAATTTACTCATTATCCGGAAAATATGAATGGAAAGGAAGAAGATTTTAGATTGCTTACTTTTTCAAAAAACAAAACATCTTAGACACTAATTATTTTTTTAATAGAAAATATACTCCTCTATCATTAGAACCTAACGCTGATGTAAGTGATCTGTTTAATTATATTAATCAAACAAAAAAGGAAAATTTTCCAAACTTCGCAATACTAAATAAAGTTTCAATTTTTATATTAAAACTTTTAATTGACTACTCTACTTTAATAATCACAGGAAGAATAAATTGTGTTTTTACAGGAATTCCTCTTTTAATAGCTGGATTTACTTTTGGAAAATCAACTAAACGAACTTTTAAGATACTGTCTATCTTGATTCGGTCATAACCCAATGAATCTTTAGGAAATTGAGGTTCAAATTGAATGGTGGAGTTAGGGAAAATAGTAACTTTTACTTCTATAGTATCTAATTTTGGATACAGCAATGAAAGTGTGTCAATGGTTAATTTTTCTTGAATTAACTGCGTTAAAACCTCAAAAAAACACTGTTGTTTTTGCGATTTATTATCAATTTTTTCGCAATCTTGAAGTGATGGATATTCATCAACTTCTTTCCAATTAATTGCTTTCAACTCTTTCTTAAGCAATTCTTTTTCGGATGGCACTTGCTTCTCAAAATATTGGCAGGAATTAAAAAGAATAATTACTAAAAAGAGGTAAAAGTGCTTCAAAATTTTTTATTTTTCAATTGAACTAATATTTTATAAAAATACAATTATTTTTTTGAGTTTCTAAACAAAGAAAAAAATCTTCTTAAGTTCAAAAAAAAAGTCATTTATTAGATTATAATTTTCATAATATACAATTTAACAACTCATGTAAGAAAAAATTAATCCGCAACATGAATATATAATAATTCTTAGTGATCTAAATTATATTTTAATTTAGATTGAAAACATAAATAAAAGCAAAAACTTCAAAAAGGAAAATTTCCTATTTTTACTTCCATTTTATTCTAAAATCTAAATATAAAGCGTATCATAGTATTTCTATTTCTGCAGCATTAATCCTCTATAGAGGTATTAAAAAAATATTTATTTAAACATTATTATTAAATTTACCTATTAATCAACTCAATACATACCACGTTTACGAAATTAACAAAAAAAATATGGATATTTTACTTCTAACAATTGGTTTTATATGCATGATAGTTGGCATTTTCGGAAGTCTTATGCCTATTTTACCTGGTCCATCTATTAGTTGGATTGGATTAGTACTACTCTATTTCACATCTACTATTCCAGTAAATTATTGGGTTCTTGGAACAACATTATTGATTACCATTATCATCTCCGTTTTAGATTACATTATTCCAGCACGAGGCACGAAAAAATTTGGCGGTAGTTCTTATGGTATATGGGGAACTAATATTGGATTAGTCATTGGATTTTTTTTACCTATACCTTTTGGTTTCCTAATAGGTCCTTTTCTGGGTGCTTTAATAGGAGAGCTAATTTATGATTTTAAAGATCAAAAGAGAGCCTTAAAAGCAGCATTAGGATCATTTGTAGGATTTCTAGCCTCAAGCTTTATGAAGTTTTTAGTATGCGTAATCTATTTAGGTTTATTTATTTGGATAGCTTGGCAATATAAAACAAAGCTTTTTTAATTATCATTTAATATTAAGAAAATACCTACAATTCATCTTTCAATACTTCATTAAATTTATACTATAAATTTACACTTGAATTAGATACAAAAAATAGACTTGGCATCCTTAAAGAGAAATAATACTAAAAATGGTGAAATTTCAAACATACTTTGTTACATTAAAGTAAAATAAGCCTTGAATTTTAATTTCTTATTATCAAATAATAAAAGCATAGAGAATTTCTCTGAATTAAAGAAACA
>CBDUEE010000260.1:0-3640 GCA_965366105.1 uncultured Flavobacterium sp.
CTTTAAATATATCTCTAAAAATGGCTTGAATTCTTAGTACATTTAAAATTCAAATCTAGTCCATGAAAAAACTCTACCTACTATTAATTTCTCTGGTACTTATATCAAATATTTCATTTGCTCAATGTGGCATCTATACAGAAGTCATTTCTCAGAATATTGAGAAAATTAGATTTTGGGACGACATGAATGGATTTGCAATTGGAGGTGCAAAACTAATGATCACCAACGATGGAGGCGAAACGTGGAGAGATTTTCAATTACCTGACTACGAAACACTACTTGATTATCCGCTATTATCTACTCAAATTATAGATGAAACTTCTGCAATTATAGTTGGATTTAACGGCCATATTTTATTTACAAATGACAAAGGTCTTAATTGGAATTATCAGAGTTTGAGGTATGATGGTAAAGAAAGTCTATCATCTGTAAGCTTTGTAAATGATAAAATTGGATATATAAGTGGATTTAATTTCGGTGAAACAGAACTAATTATTTTTAAAACACCCGATGCCGGTCTAAATTGGAAAAAAATCCCTACTTCTCTAACCATAGACAAATTAGAATATGCTCAAGAAGAAACTATGATTTTCAATCTTCATTTTGTAGACGAATCTATTGGTTTTTTATGGAAAAGAAACAAACTTTTTAAAACAATCGATGGAGGAATAACTTGGCTACAACAGCCTACATTTCCTCAAAGTCTCAACACTAATGAGTCGATTGTAAATATTAAAAATGGCCCTAACAATAATTTATATCTTTCTACAAATTCAAGTCAAGGAATACAAGTTTATAAAACTACTAATATTGGCGAGTCTTGGAATATTGTAAATGAATTAGAAATAAGTGTCAACATTCTCACAAATGGCAATTTCGATATAAAAAGCAACTTTTTATATGCAGAAGTTGCTACCGATACAGGCTACAAAAAAGAATTACTACGATTGGATTTAACCACCAATCAAGTTACAAGAACTCCTTTAAAAGATGATTTGGGTTCAATTTCAGACATTTATTTTTATGAAGATACACAAGGTTTTTTGGTTGCTTCTCATTTATATGGCACAAGTGGTCGAATAATTTTAAAAACTCAAGATTCAGGAAATACCTATTCTACCCTAGATTCCTTCAATGTAAAATCTAATAATGTGGCAAATTTAAAAATTCTGCCTAATGAGAATAATATTTTTACTGCGGCAGTTATAGATCAGTATGATAACAGTACCGATTAT
Organism: uncultured Flavobacterium sp.; assembly: GCA_965366105.1. Lineage (GTDB taxonomy): Bacteria > Bacteroidota > Bacteroidia > Flavobacteriales > Flavobacteriaceae > Flavobacterium. Next base: position 1,239 of record CBDUEE010000260.1, read on the forward strand.
GCTAATAGTGCGTTATACGTCCATATCTCAAAAGACAATGGAAATTCTTGGAAACAAATAGTAAAAACCGACAAAAAATTAGGAGCACTTTTATACGCCAAAAACTCAAAAATTATTTACTATACTTACGAGGCTTTATCGGATTTTAACATCGCAATTGCGATAGTAGAATCTGATGATTACGGTCTCACTTGGCAAGAAAATACGAGTCTTCTTCCTTATATTAATAATGTTGGAAACCCGGTAATTACTGCCATTGACGAAAATACTTTTCTTTACGCTGATTACTTTAGCACAGACAAGGGGCAAACTTGGACCAATTTACAAATCCCTGAGATAGCCAATACATCGTTTTATGGCACTAAATTTAAAACATTAGGCGAAATTTATATTTGGGGATATTCGCAAACTAATGGGTTCGTGCTTTATAAAAGTGAAAATCAGGGAGAATCTTGGACAAATACCGTCACAATTCCAGGATATAATATATCGTCGAAGGCATTTGGATCTGACTCTATTTTAGTACACAATGGATATGACGAATATTTTAAAGTAAACTTAACCAACGGTACGTACGAATCTCTACAAGTTACAAATCCTTTAAATCAGCCTAACATTGATATAGCTAGTATATCATTTATAACAGATACCTATTGGCTTATTTCAGAGTTTTATTACTTCTATAACATACTACATAGCTCGCAAGATCAAGGACAAACTTGGACTACTAAACTTTGCTTTATTTGCTCTAACAACTTTATCTACAATGAATTTAAGGACGAACTAATTAGTTATAGCAGTCAAAATTTTAATATTGGACGCCTAACCCCATATTTACCCAAAATGCCTGTTATTTTCGGTAATACAATGACAAAAATCAATAGTGTTGAAGAATATTTTATACCAATTGATGTTTACGCATCTTCAACTTGGGAACTAATTTCAGGAGGGGAAATAATCAGTGACGACAATACCGACTATTATAAGATTAAAGTGAAATGGAATCAAAGCGGGGAAAATGTACTAAGAGTAAAAAGGACAAATAGTTGTGGCGAATCTGAATATGCCACTATTACTGTGAGCGTTTTACCTGAAAATTCTAGTGAAATTTTAGATACTGCGACTGCTTTTCCAAATCCTTTTACTAATAAGATTAGCGTGCAGTTTAGACAGTCATTCAAAAGTTTTCGTGCTGAATTGTACAATATTTTAGGAGCAAAAGTAGTGGGAGCTAATACAACTATTGAGAGTAACATTGTTATTTTAGATAATCTTGAACATCTATCATCTGGGGTCTACTTTATTAAAATTTCAGATAATGAAAGCGATAATTACCAAATGATTAAATTGTTGAAAGGATAAACTTTAAACACTATATCAAATTAGTTGTCAATTACAATGTAATGGATGATCCGAAAAGTCTGAATTTTTGTGCTGAAATCTTATGTTTTGGGCGCAACCTTCGCCAGAAATTCTCTTCTAAAAATTGAAAATTTCGTTTGGCTCAGGTCGGGCTGTACTCTATATCTTTGCTACCTCAACATTAGTTTTTATTATTCAAATAAAACAATGGCAGCAAAGGATGCCGTTCCCATCCCTTGCGCGAGAAATGATCTGTGTCGACAGAAAAACAGGATGATTGAAGCATTCTTTAACACGAACGACTGAAAAGATAAATGTTAAAAATAGTTAAAAAAAATTAAAAATTAAGCCAATAATTATTGTATCATTGCTAACATTAACTTTAAAAAACCCAAATAATGAAAAAATTTTACTCTTTGTTCTTTATGCTTGCGACTGTTTTCGCAATGAATGCCCAGAAACAAATTTTTGAGAAACCTACTCTTAAAAACGACATTAAAGAACACAAGACCATTGCAATTCTACCTTTCTTCGTTAAAATTTCTTTTAAGAAACCACCTAAAAATTTTAGTGCAGAAGGAAATAAAGCAGAAGAAATTAAAATGTCAAAATCAATTCAGGCAAGTATGTATACTTATTTACTTAGAAAAGGTGACAAATATTCTGTTGGTTTTCAAGACGTAGATAAAACTAATATTATGCTCCGAAAAGCTGGAATTATCGAAAAACTTGAAGACATGACAAAAGATGAAATTGCAGCAGTATTAGGAGTAGATGCCGTGATTAGTGGCTCTTTCGAAACAGAACAAAGTAAATCTGAAGCTGGTGCAATTGCAACTGCTGTATTATTCGGAGGTTTGGGTGGAAAAACTGGTTCGGGTTCTCTAACAATGATGTTACATAATGCTTCTGATGGAGAATTATTATGGAGATTTTTCAAAACTATGGACGATAATATCGGAACATCAACTGATGATATTGTAGAAAGTATGATGCGTAAAGTTTCAAGAAACTTCCCATATTCAAAATAATATTTATTC
>CBDUEE010000261.1:0-3636 GCA_965366105.1 uncultured Flavobacterium sp.
GAAATGATGCGTTTTGTCATTGCGCACGAAGTAGGTCATGCACTCGGTTTTCCGCATAATATGGGAGCGAGTAGCGCTTATGATGTGGAAAGCTATAGAAATGGAGCTTTCACTCAGAAATACGGTATCGCTGCTAGTTTAATGGATTATGCGCGTTTTAATTATATCGCTCAACCCGGAGATAAAGACGTTCGTTTCATTCGCCAAATGGGACCTTATGATCATTATGCTTTAAATTGGGGATATCGTGTGATTCCAAATGCCACTTCTCCAGAGTCTGAAGTTGCAACTTTAGATAAGTGGATTTTAGAAAAAGCAGGAGATTTAAATTATAAGTTTGGTAAACAGAGTAGTTCTTTTGACCCTACTTCACAAACGGAAGATATTGGAAACAATTCGATGAAAGCGAGTACGTATGGTCTTAAAAATTTAGAATACGTAGCTTCGAATTTGTCAAAGTGGACCAGTGATGTTACCAATAATTATGAAGATCTAGACGAATTGTATAAAGAAATGCTAGATGTTTGGGGTAGGTATGTAGGTCATGTTGTGACGAATGTGGGTGGTGTGTATGAAAATACTAAAAAACCCAACCAACAAGGAAGTATTTATGATGTTGTACCAAAAGTAAAACAGCAAGAAGCCATGCAATGGTTGCAAACGAATGCTTTTGCTTCACCAACTTGGTTAGTAAATATTTCAACATTAAAAAACATTAATTATTCGGGATATACAGAACGTTTCAGAAGTTTGCAGGTAAGACATTTGAATACTATTTTGAGTTTTGATCGTATAGGAAGACTCATGGATGCTGAAATATTAGGAGCTAATAATTATACAGCTTCAGATATGCTTCAGGATATGCGAAAAGGAATCTGGAAAGAAGCTACTGCAGCCTCTAATGTTACTATTTATCGTAGAAACTTGCAACGCGCTTATATTGAAAGAATGGCTTTTTTAATGAATGAAGAAATAAAAGTAGGAACATCAAGAGATTACTACAATGTTTCTCAATCGGATATAAGAGGTTTAGTGAGAGGGCAATTAAATGCTTTAAAAGCAACTTTAGTAGTGGCGAAAAGTGGAGCTGCTAATGCGGAAACAAAACTCCATTACATAGACTGTATCAAGAGAATTGAGAAAATATTAGATCCTAAATAAGAATTATTTAATCTAAAATAAAAAAGGAGCCCGATGTAACATCGGGCTCCTTTTATTTAATTTTTTCTGTATTCAAATTGCTGATAGATTTATTAAAACTGATAAATCTTATCTGGTGTCACACAATAATTCAATGGTACATCATCTTCAAAAACATCTTCAATCAACTCTTCAGCTTCAAAAAAAGAAAGTCCTATTTTAATAGTTTCGGGTTTGCATTCCGAAAGAAATTTATCATAAAATCCTTTTCCGTAACCTGCTCGATGTCCTTTTCTGTCGAAAGCCAAAAGGGGAATAAAAACGACTTCTATTTTAGATGATGGAACTTCAATACCGTCAACAGGTTCTGGGATGTTGTATTCGTTTTTTTTAATTTTGGTATTGTCAGTCAGTAGAAAATGAGTCATATTTCTAGTCTCAAAATCACTTTTAGAGATAATAATTTCCTTGTCTTTTCCCGAAAGTAAATGCAAGATAAATTCAGTATTCAGTTCATGATGTTCTGTTATAGGAAGGAAAATATGGAAATAGATTTTTTCCCAAATAGGAAGTGTCAGTAATTTATTGGCAACAACCAAACTCATTTCTTCTCTTTCATTTTCAGAAAGTTGTTTTCGTAAGGCTTTGTATTTTGCTCTTAATTCAATTTTTTTCATTGTACTAATTTTTATTCTCCTTCTTCAGCATCAAAAATATTTGATAAGTGATAAATAGCATCACCTTCATACACAATTGGTGAATGGTTGGCATTAATGACATAACCATCGTTTGGTGCTTTTACTTTTCGTTCAAATTTACCATAAGGATCTGTTATGATTGCTAGAACAGTTCCTTTTTTTACAAATTTCCCTATCGTATTGTAGTCGTGCAATAGTCCAGAACATTTGGCGCGAATCCAACCTGATTTTTCAATATAAATAGTTTGAGTTAGTTGTTGAGGTACAGTGTGTTTTGGGTTTAACATATCAAGATGTGTCAATAGACGTTTTGCACCATTTACGCCTTCATCAGCAATAGAAGTATTTATATCTAAAGATTTCCCGCCTTCAAAAAGTAACATTTTAACATCCATCCTTTCGCTAGAATTCCTAAAGGAACCTATAATATTTCTAGAGTATAAAGTAAAAGGCGCATTAAAGGCATCAGCCAAAACCTTTAAATCGCCATTAGTAGGAGCTATTCTAATTTGTGCAACATTAAACCTGCTCGCTCCACCGGCGTGAAAATCGACGGCGTATTGTACCAATGGCATGATTTCAGCTAAAATATGAAACGCAAATCGGCTGGCCAAAGAACCTGCTTTGCTTCCGGGAAATACACGATTCAAATCTCGTCCGTCAGGGAATTCTCTTGATTTGTTTATGAATCCATAAACGTTAATTATTGGTATGCAGATGATTGTTCCTCTTTTTGGTTTATTGATTTTTTTGCGAATGAGTTGTCGTACAATTTCAACTCCGTTGATTTCATCTCCATGAATTCCTGCGGAGAAAAGAACAACAGGCCCATCAAATTTAGAGCGTCGAACTATTATTGGCATGTTTAGTTTTGTAGCGGTATGCAATCTGGCAATTTCCACATTGATGGTCTTGCTTTCTCCGGGCATAATATTTTCGCCAAATAGAACAATAGGAGTAGTATTAATTTTCATAATAAGATCTTGAAAAGATAAAAATAACTATAATAACGTATTATGAACTAAATTTTTGCTAAAAGTTTTATGACAACTATTTATGAAAATTTTAGTTTGTATTTTGTGATTTTTGAGATTAACTTTGTTAGATGAATCCAGCAACTTTAGCCCTTCAAATCCAAACTTTACCCGATGGTCCTGGCGTATATCAATATTATGATAAAGAAGGGAAAATATTATATGTGGGCAAAGCCAAAAATTTAAAAAAAAGGGTTTCTTCCTATTTCAATAAAATTCATGATACAGCCAAAACTAATGTGCTGGTAAAAAAAATCGTTACTATAAAACACATTGTTGTTCCTACGGAAACTGATGCGCTTTTGTTAGAAAACAATCTGATAAAAACCTTGCAACCACGATACAATGTTTTGTTGCGTGATGATAAAAGTTATCCTTGGATTTGTATCAAAAAAGAACCTTTCTCTCGTATTTTCGCTACCCGAAGAATGGTCAAAGACGGCTCAGAATATTTCGGACCTTATACTAGTTTCAAAACGGTAAGCACTATCTTAGAACTGATAAAAGAATTATATCCGTTACGAACTTGCAACTATGATTTGAGTAAACCGAACATCGAAAGTGGGAAATTTAAGGTTTGTCTCGAATATCACATTGGAAATTGCATGGGTCCCTGTGAAGGTCATGAAACCTTAGAAAATTACCAAAAACAAGTAGATGCTATTCGCGAAATTTTAAAAGGAAATTTCAAAGAAAGTATGAAAGACTTCAAGCGCGTCATGACAAATTTAGCCGCTGACATGCATTTTGAAGAAGCGCAGAAA
>CBDUEE010000262.1:0-3634 GCA_965366105.1 uncultured Flavobacterium sp.
GGTGCTGCATTCTACCACGCTCATCGTGGAAAGATAACACTAAGAATTTGTCTAGATAACCCCTAGCTTTCTTTCTAATATTTCCAGACACAAATCAAAAATCATAAAAGATTTGAAATTGGAAAATAAACCAACACACATTACCCTAAATAAGTTCACCACACATAATGGTGCTTTTTATCCTACCCTAAACTTAAGCTATCAAGTTTTTGGTGCTCCTTTGCATTCCGCTCCTATAATTTTAATTAATCATGCCTTGACTGGAAACTCACAAGTAATGGGTGAATCCGGTTGGTGGAATGATATTGTAGGAATAGATAAAACGATTGATACTAGAAAATATACTATTGTCGCTTTTGATGTGCCAGGAAATGGCTTCAATTCAGCTACTATCGAGAATTATAGGGATTTTATTGCAAGAGATATCGCTAGAATTTTTCTTGAAGGACTTCGCGTATTAAAGATCGATCATTTATTTGCACTTATCGGCGGCTCTGTAGGCGGCGGAATAGGTTGGGAAATTTTAGCTTTAGAACCAAAATTAGCTCAGAATTTTATTCCTATTGCGACGGACTGGAAAGCGACGGACTGGCTAATTGCTAACTGTTATTTGCAAGAGCAAATCCTAAATAATTCTAAAAAACCGATTGAAGATGCCCGCATACATGCTATGTTGTGCTACCGAACTCCAGAGTCTTTCAAAGAAAAATTTAATCGAGACATTAATGTACAATTAGAAACTTTTCAAGTGGAAAGTTGGTTAAATTATCACGGCGAAAAATTAGAAAAGCGGTTTCAGTTATCGGCTTATAAAATGATGAACCAACTTTTGAAAACGATTGATATCACTCGAAATCAAGAATCTTTAGAGTCTGTTATTTCTAGAGTGGATGCCAATATATATATTGTAGGAATCAATTCGGATTTGTTTTTTACAGCAAAGGAGAATAGAGAAACGTACAATGAAATTAAAAAATTTAAAAACAATGTATTCTACAGTGAGATTGACTCGCAACACGGGCATGATGCTTTTTTGATGGAATATGAACAATTAGACAATTTATTAGAAGTGGTCTTCAAAAATAAAAAACAGATGAAAATACTAAAATTTGGTGGGAAATCTTTAGCAAACGGTGAAGGAATCAATACAGTTTTAAATATTATTGAGAGTAAAATAAAGCAAGAAGAAAAGGTTGCGGTAGTAGTTTCAGCAAGAGGAAAAGCAACAGATGAGTTGGATGATATTCTAACAATTGCAGTTAAAAACGGAAATTACAAACCACTTTTGGAAAGTTTTAAAAACTATCAAAAAGATGGTTTTGAGAATATTGATTTTTCGACAGAATTTGACAAGCTAGACAAGCTTTTTGAAGGTGTAAGTTTGATTGGCGATTATAGTACTAAAATTCAAGATCAAATTTTGGCACAAGGAGAAGTACTTTCGGCTAAGTTACTGGTGTTTTTATTAAACGAAAGAGGTATTCCGGCAAAACTGGCGGATACTCGAGAGTTGATTGTAACAGATTCCAATTTTGGGGATGCACAACCATTAGAAGCGCTATCTAAAAAGAATATCATTCAGATTTTTAAAGAAAATGAAGGTAAGGTTTTAGTAATTACAGGTTTTATTGGTGCAAATGCAAAACAAGAGACCACGACTTTGGGCAGAAATGGAAGTAATTATACGGCATCTTTGATAGCAAATTTTATCAATGCAGAAGAATTACAAAATTTTACTCATGTAGATGGAATTTACACTGCAAATCCGGATTTAGTTTTAGATGCGAAAAAAATTGATCATTTAACTTTTAATGAAGCAAATGAGTTGGCAAATTTTGGTGCAACGATTCTGCACGCAAAAACGATAATCCCTTTATTAGAAAAAAATATTCCGCTTCGTATTTTAAATACTTTTAATCACGAAAATAAAGGAACTTTAATTACCGCTAATGCGGAAGGAGCAGGGATCAAAACGCTTTCAGTATTAGAGAATGTAGCTTTGGTAAATCTGGAGGGCAGAGGATTACTGGGAAAAACAGGCGTGGATGCCCGAATTTTTAGAGTCATGGGCGATAATGATATTAGCGTAAGCATCATTTCGCAAGGTTCATCTGAAAGAGGAATAGGTTTAGTAGTTGCTGCTGATAAAGCGACAAAAGCAATGATTGAACTGGAAAAAGAATTTGAAAATGATTTTTATTCTAAGGATGTCAATAAAATTACGGTAACTGATAATGTTTCTGTAATTTCGATAATTGGTCAAGATTTAAGTACGTTTCATAAACCGTATACAGCCTTAATCAAGAATAAAATTGTCCCAATACTTTTTAACAATACAGTTACGGGCAAGAACGTGAGTTTGGTAGTTAAGAAAACGGAACTTTATAGAGCATTAAATGTTATTCACGGAGAGATTTTTGGAGTTTCAAAGAAAATTAATATTGCCATTTTTGGACATGGATTAGTTGGCGGAACATTGATTAATCAAATTTTAGAATCGGCAGAAGCAATCGAAAAAAGAAAACATATTAAATTGAATGTTTTTGCAATTGCTAATTCGAAGAATATCCTTTTGAACAAAAACGGAGTATCGGCAGATTGGAAAAATGAAATTAAAAATAATGGATTGTCTTATACTTTTGAAGATGTAATTGCCTTCGCAAATGAACATCACTTAGAGAATTTAATTGCGATAGACAATACCGCTAGTGCTGCATTTGTCGAGAATTATATTCCATTAATTGAAAGTAGTTTTGACTTGATTTCTTCTAATAAAGTGGCTAATACTTTGAGTTATGGATTTTACAAAGACTTAAGAAAATCCTTAGCAGAGAACCAGAAAAATTATTTGTATGAAACCAATGTTGGAGCTGGATTACCATTAATTGATACTATAAAATTACTGCATCTTTCAGGGGAGAATATTACTAAAATAAAAGGTGTTTTCTCCGGAACTTTAAGCTATTTATTTAATAATTTCTCTGCCAAGGATGCTCCATTTAGTGAAATTTTAAAAGAAGCAATTGATAATGGTTATACGGAGCCAGATCCAAGAGAAGATTTATGCGGTAATGATGTAGGTAGAAAATTATTGATTTTAGCGAGAGAATTAGATTTGCAAAATGAGTTTGAAGAAGTTGCAATTCAAAATCTTATTCCGCAGCATTTGCGTGAGGGTGATGTTGCTGATTTCTTAAATAAATTAAAAGAATTTGATCCTATATATGATAAAATAAAAGCGGAGCAAAAACCAAATCATGTTTTGAGATACATAGGCGAATTATCAGGAGATTTGCAACATGACAAAGGAGTCTTAGAAGTGAAATTAGTTTCTGTTCCTTCCGATACTGCTTTAGGAGGATTAAAAGGATCAGATTCATTTTTCGAAATTTATACTCAATCTTATGGAGATCGACCAATAGTGATTCAAGGTGCAGGTGCAGGATCAGCAGTTACGGCAAGAGGCGTTTTTGGAGATGTTTTGAGATTGTCGGATAAGGGATAAGAGATTTCAGATTGCGTATTAACGATTTTTTTGATTTTTGATTTAAATTATATTAATTAAACGAAGGGACATACCTCCGGTCTTGGCTCCCTCCCTTTCGGGGAGGGTTGGGGAGGGGATATTATGAAA
>CBDUEE010000263.1:0-3625 GCA_965366105.1 uncultured Flavobacterium sp.
GTTTCAGCAATTAGGAGGAGTTGGTGTTGCAGCGGTTACTGGAAATAAAAGTGCAGAGACACAGCAAATATGGAATCAAGTTTATGGTTTAACAACTCAGTATGGAGGAATGTTACCTTTTAGTAGAGCGCACGAAACAGAAGCAGATAAAATAGGGCTTACTTTGATGGCTATTGCAGGTTATAATCCTGACGAAGCTATTACTTTTTGGTCAAGAATGGCGGCACAGTCTTCAGGGCAAGCACCACCAGAATTTATGAGTACGCACCCATCTGATGCTACTAGAATTGCAAATCTAAAAGCATTAATCCCAGAAGCAAAAGCAACAGCCGCAAAGGTTGGGATTATAAGATAATATTTTTTTTTTAAAAGTTTTTTGAAAGGCTATTCTCAAAATGAGAGTAGCCTTTTTTATTTGATTTTCATTTGGAGAACATAAATAATAATTTAGAACAATTTGTTAATGTCTAAAAAATTAGTTTTCTTGATATTATTAAATAAATTCGCATCATAAAAATTACAACATGACAGATTTACCAAAAGGAAGTAAAAAATTATTAAACGCTTGGGCATTTTACGACTGGGCAAATTCTGTTTACACACTTACAATCGTCTCAGCAATATTTCCAATTTTTTATGAAGCCCTGTTTTCAGAAAGAAGTCATTACATACTAGTATTTGGTTTTAGTTTAAAAAATTCAGCTTTAATTAGTTTTGTTACAGCTATAGCTTTTTTAATAGTGGCTTTTATATCTCCTTTATTATCTGGAATTGCCGATTATGTTGGCAATAAAAAGGCGTTTATGAAATTCTTTTGTTACGTTGGAGCACTCTCTTGCATGGGATTGTACTGGTTTGATTTAGCAAATATATATGTAGGTTTAGTATTTTATTTTTTTGGATTAATTGGTTATTGGGGTAGTTTAGTTTTTTATAATTCCTATTTGCCAGATATTGCTTTTGTAGAACAGCAAGATAAAATTAGTGCCCGAGGGTATTCAATGGGATATGTAGGAAGTGTCATTTTATTAGTCATCAATTTAGCAATGATAATGAAACCGAAACTTTTTAACATTACTGGTTCAGATGGTGAAGCAGCAATGAAAGCCATGCGTTATTCTTTTGTAATGGTTGGAGTTTGGTGGATGTTATTTAGTCAATATTCGTATTATTTTTTACCTAAAGGAAATAAAAATGGTAATCGGAAAGTGACACATCATATTATTTTCAATGGATTTAATGAGTTAAAGAAAGTTTGGATTTTATTAAAAGCCAATACAACATTAAAACGTTACTTAGGAAGTTTTTTTATTTCAAGTATGGCAGTACAAACGGCAATGTTAGTAGCTACTTACTTTGGTGCTCAAGAAATTGCATGGTCATCAAAAGAGGAAAGTACTATAGGTTTGATTATTTGTATTTTATTGATACAATTAGTTGCGGTTGTAGGAGCAGTTTTGACTTCTAAAGCATCAGAAAAATTTGGAAATATACCTACACTGCTATTTATAAATAGTTTTTGGGTATTAATTTGTGTTGGATCTTTTTTTATTACTCAGCCATTACAATTTTACATTATGGCAACAGTAGTTGGGCTTGTAATGGGAGGAATTCAATCATTATCACGTTCTACTTATTCAAAATTATTACCTGAAACAGAAGATACTGCATCCTTTTTTAGTTTTTATGATGTAGCTGAAAAAATTGGAATAGTAATAGGAATGCTAGTTTATGGTATAATTGATCAGACTACAGGAAGTCCACGATTAGGAATTGCTTCTTTAGCAGTATTTTTTGTAATAGCGGTTATTCTCTTAAATAGAGTTCCAAAAAAAGGTGTTTTAAGTCATTAAAACACCCTTTGTAAAATAATATCTTTGAGAGTTACAACTTGGTAATATCACCTGAACCACTAACTTTGGTATCTATTTTCTTTGGATCCCCACTATATTTAATATCACCTGAACCTGCAACTCTAGCATAAAGACTTTCGGTACAATAAACGGAGTTATCTCCTGAACCTGAAACAGTCACTGTTGCGTTTTGTGACTTCATATTAGAGGCTTTAATGTCTCCTGATCCGTTCAAAGTGCTTGTGATTTTTTCTGTTTTTCCCTTTAAAACAATATCTCCTGAGCCATTCAAGTTTACTTCAAGGTCTTTGGACTCAATACTTAAGTTTAAATCTCCTGAACCCGTCAGTTTAGCAATAAATGAAGTAGATAGTATAGTATTTTTTGTACTAACATCTCCTGAACCTGTCAAAGAAACTTGATTAATACTTTCAAAAGGAACCACAATCTCAATTTTTTTTCCTTTGCTTGTGCTAATGTATTTATTTTTCTCGGTACTAATTTTTAATTCTTGATTAACAACTTCAATTTTGATGTAAGGCAATAAGTTTTCTTCTCCTTTTACAGTAATGCTTCCTTCGTTTCCGGAGATTAATTCTACATCAAAAAATCCAGTAACTGCTACTTTATCATAAGAAGTAGTTTCTCTTTTTTCGGAAATTACATTTCCATTTCCTTTTATTTTTTGATTTGACGACCATTGTGCTTGCGCCATAGTTGTTAGTAATAAAGCACAACTAACGAATAATTTAATAAATTTTTTCATGATTTTTTTTGATTTTGATTATTGATTTTTTGTTAATGATACATTACCATAATCTGAGATTATAGTTAAATTATTTATTCCTTTTTTCTTATAAAAACCACTATATTTTTTTGAAAATGATGCTTCTTCTTTTGAATTAAATTCTAATTCATTACTACAATTGAAGGTAGCGTATTTCAAAATAACTTTAAAATCAAAAGCAAAATTAGGATTATAACCAATTTTTATTCCTGTATATCCTGAGACAATATAGACAGTTTTTGCTTTGGCATTAATGGTTTCAATGTGTAATGAACTGTATTTTGTATCAAGTTTTAAATATTCAAAAATTTCACCTATTCGAATGGTTAAATAATTTCCTGAAGCTTCTAATGTTTTGATATTCTTAATTCTAATTTTTCCGTATTTGCTGTTGTATTTTATGATGTCACTTTCTATGACTTCAAGATCAGTATAGTCAGATGTTAAATCGAGTTTGCCCACTTCAGCAATTTTTAAATTTGAATATTTTGCATTTACAATAGCATTTTTTAAAAATGCAATACTAGAATTTGAACAATAATCTATTTGTATGGTACTGGTATTCAGTAACTTTCCTAAGTTTATTTTGCCGTATTTGCATTTAATGTCTGCTTCAGCAAAAAGATCCGAAGTACTTATATTACCATATTTATTATTGAGTTTTACACTTCCATTTTTGGGAATTTTAAGAATGTAATTTATTTCAAAACTGTTATTTCTACCTTGGTTTTTAGAACTAGAATTTCCAAAAATCGTTTTTGCCGAAATCATTCCTTTTAAAGCGATAATATCTATATCTATATCATTGATGCGCTGGTTTACCCAATTTTCATTGTCACCACTTACTTTTATACTAATATCAAGCTCTATTTTGTCCTCGTTCCAAGTACTTACTTCAATATTTCCATAAGAATTTTCTATTGCAAGCGTAGCATCTGAATTTACATAATAGGCTTTGTTTATATTTTTTTGTTTCGAATAGTTA
>CBDUEE010000264.1:0-3582 GCA_965366105.1 uncultured Flavobacterium sp.
TTTAAAAGAGAATTTATAAATGAAAACCCAGATTTTTATAAAAATTTAATCATTCATTTTCCACATTTAAAAGAATCAAATCTTAAAATAATAATGCTTCAAAAATTAGATTTTAGAAATTCTGAAATTGCTTCTCTACTTGGTGTAACTGTCGATGCAATTAAAAAAAGCAAACAACGTCTCAAGAAAAAATTAGGAGATAAAAATGATTTATTACTTGAATTTTTAGAGAATGTATAACTAAAAATAGAAAAACGGTCAGCCTGACAATCACTTCCAGTTTTTTTTATTGACCATTAAAATTTAATAATCACACATCTTTTGAATTTGTTCCCATTACTCTTAAAATTAGAATTTTATTATCATACTATCAATTACTAAATGTACTATGATTTACTGCTCACTTTAAATTGGAATTGGGTGGTCAATATAACTGGAATTTGCACCCTTTTGCAAGCGTTGATTAAGCGTTGTTTTCCTACCTTCTTTTCAAAAGATAAAGCGCCTAAACAAGATTTATAAGCTTGTTCAGTATAGTTTTTAATGTCGATTATCTTTAGGATCAATTCGCCTACGCTTGAATCAATTCCACTTGCCCAATCTAAAAAACGCGATACACTCCAGTCGGCTACAAATTGATGGGTACTGGCCATGTGGTCTGGGTTTGTAGTATATACGTAAGGCTTATAATACCTTGGATGTGTGGCAATACGATTGTATTTATAATAGATTTCAATGGTGGATTTAGTGTAAAGTAGTTTGACTTTTTTACGCAAATATTGATACGGAACGCTGTAAAAATTCTTATCTACGCTCAACGATACATGTCCATTTTACATTACTGTGGCAAAGGATTGGTACTTAATCTCGAAGCATTCTTGGGGAAGTGGGTTTAATTCCTTTTTCTCATCTTCGGTAAATAATTCCAATCTGGAGTACGGGCGTGCGGTGAGTTTCCTTTTGTTATGCACCTCAAGAAGGTTCCAAATTTGATCATTAGGTTGGTCAAGGCTAAAGAATTTCTGTTCTCTTAAATGCACATAAATCCTTCTGTATAATATCTTTGCAGCTCCTTCAACTAACGACTTGTCTCTTGGTTTTTAAGCTCTGGCAGGCAATATAGTGGTTTGATAGTGTTCTGCAAAGTCGGCTAAAGTTTCGTTGATGGTAGGTTCAAAACGACTACTTTTTATAACCGCTGATATTAAATTATCGGGAACAATGGCCGCTGGTGTACCTCCAAAAAACCGAATCGCATTTTCGACAGAAGTTAGAAAATCTTCTTTTTGCTGGCTCATCGAAGCCTCAGCATAGGTATATTGACTGGCTCCTAAAATCGCTACAAAGAACTGTACTTCTTTGATTTCACCGGTGTCTTCATCGATTATAGAAAGTGTTTCCCCAGCATATTCCACATACATTTTATCACCTGCCTTGTGGTTCATGTGCATGACGGGATTTACCCGATTGCTCCAGCTTTTAAAGTGGTACCTGAATTGAGAACTCTTGAGTCCATCGGTTTTTTTTTTATAATATTCTTCCCAAAGATGTTGCACTTTTACCCCCAACTTTCTTGAGGTCACGCTCCATTTTAGGAAAAAAGGAATGGAGTTTTTCCAGCACAGGATTGGTAGATTCTAGTGTAGATTGTGAAAATAAATCTTCTAAATCGGCATCTTTTTTCTGTTCAAGATCCTCTAGATTTAATCCCAAAGCATCAAATAGGGCAATATATTTCTTTACGGTATTTCTGGAAAGCGAAAGATAGTTACTGATAAAGAGCTTACTCTTGCCGTTGCAATGGAATTTAATTGCTTTTCTAATTTTACTCATGTCTGTTAATTTATTGGCCATAAATCCGTCGTTTTTTTAACGAATTTAAGGGCTAACAACATGAAAAAAGTAGGTGTTTTTTAGGTGGTCAGTTTCAACCGAAATAGGTGGTCAATTTGACCGTTTTTTCCACTTTGTCATTTGTTTTAGAAGACAATTCATATATTAGATAAAGCATTCCTAAATTAATTAAGACGATGATGAATTTTAATGTTTTGTTCATGTTTTTTTATTTAATTATTATAATTCACTCTCTTAAGCACCCATTAACATTGATTATAGTATTATTTGTTTCCTTTTGTCAATTGTGTTTGTTTCAAAAGTAATCAAATTAAACATCTGCTCATTTATTCTATTTTAATTTTGAAACTCTATTATTTCACTCTTAAAACTTCCAATAATTTGAAGTTAAGATATAGTTTTTCTTTGCCAACCTGCTCACTTTTTAAGAAGCCCAGATTTTCTAATTCCTTTAAATAATTACCAACAGTTTTTAAATTTCCTAAACCTGCTTTCTCTAATTGGTTTCTTTTGGTATATGGGACCCTGAATAGTTCTTCCATTAAATCTTTTGAATATATTTTAGGAAGTTGTTGTTGTATTGCTTTTCCCATTTCATTCATCAATTGTTCGATTTCGGCTATTTGGTTTCTTCCTTTTAATGCGGTTTGTTCCACCATATCTAGCATATACATAATCCAGTCTTGCCAATTACCTTCTTCAGTTACTTTTCGCAAATTGGTATAGTATTGGTCTTTGTGTTTAATGATATAATTACTTAAATATAAGGCAGGCAAATCTAACAATTCGGTCATTTTTAGGTAGAGTAAAAGAATGATTCTTCCTGTACGACCGTTTCCGTCAAAAAATGGATGTATAGCTTCGAATTGATAGTGAATGATTGCCATTTTTATTAATGGATCTATAGTGTCTTCTGCATGAATAAAATCCTATAGATTTTTCAATTTCTCACGAATTATATTTTCTCCTTCTGGAGGTGTGTAGACTACAGTATTTGTAACTGGATTTTTTAATTGTGTTCCTGGTGCATTTCTAATACTTGCTTGATTTTCTTTGATAATTTGCACTAATGCCACAAATAAGTTTGTGGTAAGAATTGGGCGTTTGTTTATTTGTTCGATACCATACCACAAGGCATCTTTGTAATAGCTCCTTTTAACTCGTATAAAGCTCTACTTGCTGTAATTGTTTTTTTTAGAGTTACAGTGTTTTCTATTTCCGAAAGAGGCGGTAATAATGGTAAATTATTATACGCAATTTCGGGATTGTAGTTGGTTCTATTACTCATTGTGAATCAAATTTAATAAAGGTAATTATTACTGTTGTCTTATAAACAAGTATAAATATAATTAAAATTTACTCTCGTTTTGTTATCGAGTGTAAACTTCGCCCTCGTTTACCATCTATGAATATTTAAATACGAATATTATTTTATGAATAGAGAGTAATTTTAGTTCTAAAAGTACTTTCTACTTATCGGTCATTAGATAATCCTCTCTTTCTTTTCTTATATTTTTATTTCGCAACTGAGACGGCACATATTCTGATGTGTATTCTGGTGGACATCCTAATAAAATGTGGAAATATAGTTAAGAAAAAAGCGACCTAACTTTTACTCTTATTTTGTTTATAAATCTGAAATTTTTAGTTCCATTATTTTTATAAATATTGAGCTTGTTTCTCCAAATTAAAAAAACACTTCTTCTCTGCCTAATTTATGATGTGGAT
>CBDUEE010000265.1:0-3574 GCA_965366105.1 uncultured Flavobacterium sp.
ATCCTAATCTTTAATTAATTTTTTATAAAAATTTGACCTAAAAAAAGATATACATTTCTGCTTCTTTGTAAATATATCGTTCGGATTCGAACCTAATCTTTAATTAATTTTTTCTAAAAATTTGATATAAAAAAAGAGATACATTTCTGTATCTCTTTAGAGGCATCGTCCGGATTCGAACCGGAGTAGGAGCTTTTGCAGAGCCCAGCCTAGCCACTCGGCCACGACGCCAATTATTTATTGGTTTGCAAATGTACTACAAAAATTTATAATTCCAAATTAGAAATTCTAAATAAAAAGATAATAATTTTTCTTTCAAATCTGAAATCAAAAATTATTGATTTACAATCATACATTTTTACCTTCTATATTCTTCCATTTCTATTGTAACCGATTCAACATCACCGCCAATAGGAGGATTTAGTTTAGAAACACCAACAATTATTCTTGAAACTGCTGGAATTTCGTCAAAAATTCTAGTAATAATTCGATGTGCTACATGCTCTAATAAATCAGAGCGAATTGCCATTTCTTCGACAACAATACTATTTAAAAGTACATAATCTACCGTATCTTTCAAATTATCTGAATGACTAGATTTTCTTAAATCTGTTTTAACCTCTACATTTACAATGTAATCAGATCCAATTTTGCCTTCTTCAATTAAACATCCGTGGTAGGAGTAGGTTCGTATATTTTGCAGTTTTATGATTCCCATTTTTTATTTAATATAATGTTAGTTATAAATTCAGTTCTAAAGAAAACTGTAAAGTGTAAAGTGATAACTGTAAACTTTTTTATCTTTGCTAAAATTAAGAAAAAAATATGTCAACCGAAGAAAAATCACTCCATTTTATAGAACAAATCATTGAGGATAGTTTATCCAATGGTTTTCCAAAAGATAAATTACGTTTCCGTTTTCCACCAGAACCTAATGGATATTTACATATTGGACATGCTAAATCTATTTGTTTGAATTTTGGTTTAGGTTTAAAGTACAATGCGCCAGTTAACTTACGTTTTGATGATACTAATCCAGCCAAAGAAGAGCAGGAGTATGTTGATGCTATCAAAGAAGATTTGAAATGGTTGGGATTTGATTGGACAGAAGAATTATATTCTTCCGATTATTTTCAACAGTTGTATGAATGGGCTGTTGCTATGATCAATAATGGTAAAGCGTATGTAGACAGTCAATCTTCTGAGGATATGGCGATTCAAAAAGGAACTCCTACACAACCTGGTGTTGATGGTCCTTATAGAAATCGTACTATAGCAGAAAATCTAGCTTTATTTGAAGCCATGAAAAACGGTGATCATCCAGAAGGTAGTCATGTTTTACGTGCTAAAATTGACATGAAATCAACCAATATGTTGATGCGTGATCCTTTGATGTACAGAATATTACATCGTCATCACCATCGAACAGGTAATGATTGGAATATTTATCCTATGTACGATTATGCGCATGGCGAAAGTGATTATATAGAGCAAATTTCACATTCTATCTGTACTTTAGAATTTGTAATGCACCGGGAACTATACAATTGGTTTTTAGACCAAATTTATGATGACAGTAAAGTAAGACCGCATCAATATGAATTTGCACGTTTGAACTTGAATTACACGGTAATGAGCAAACGAAAACTATTGCAATTGGTACAAGAAAATATTGTAAATGGTTGGGATGATCCAAGAATGCCAACTATTTCTGGATTAAGAAGAAGAGGGTACACTGCTGCTTCTATTCGTAAATTTTGTGATATAATAGGCGTGGCCAAAAGAGAAAATGTAATCGATTTTTCCCTTTTAGAATTTTGTTTGCGTGAAGATTTAAACAAAACGGCTCCACGAGTAATGGCTGTTTTAGATCCAATAAAATTGGTTATTACTAATTATCCTGAGGATAAAGAAGAATGGCTAGAAGCAGAAAATAATCAAGAAGATGAAAGTGCTGGTTTTAGAAAAATACCTTTTTCAAGAGAATTATATATTGAGAGAGAAGACTTTTTAGAAGAAGCTCCAGCTAAATTTTTCCGTTTGAGTTTGGGTAAAGAAGTCCGTCTTAAAAATGCTTATATTATTAAAGGAGAACATGTTGTCAAAGATGCTTCTGGTACTATTACAGAAATTCACGTTACTTATGATGAAGATAGTAGAAGTGGAAGTGGGAGTGAAGCAAGTCAAAGAAAAGTAGCAGGAACCTTGCATTGGGTGACTATAAAACATGCTATTGAAGCGGAAGTTCGTTTGTACGATCGTTTGTTTATTGATGAAGCACCAGACAGTCATAAAGAGAAAAATTTCTTAGAATTTATGAATCCAAATTCTCTGGAAGTTATAAAAGGATTTGTAGAGCCAAGTTTAGCTACTGTTCAAGCAGGTGATAAATTCCAATTTCAACGTTTGGGCTATTTTAATGTGGATAAAGATTCTACTGCAGGGAAAATTATCTTTAATAAAACAGTTGGCTTAAAAGATGCTTGGGAAGAAAAAGGCAAAAAAGAAGAAAATTTATTGATGAATACCCAAAAGGAAATCAATAAATACGTTAAAGAAAAGGAGGAGAATAATGCACTTTTGATTTTAAATTCGATTGTTGCTAACATCAAAAGTATCGATAATTACAGTTTAATTATTCAAACGGTTGTCAAAAATATTAAGAATGATAACAACTCTTTATTATTTTCTAATTTGATTTTACAACATTCTGATAAAGTAAAAGTAAATGATATTGAACAGGAAACTTTGACTAAATTATATACGATGTCATTAAAAAGTCAATTAGCAGCTGTTCGAATTTTAGCGATTGAAAATTTACAAGTTGACTTAACCAATTTTAATCTTTTTGAAAACCAACTTTTAGAATTAAAGAAGATTGAAAAAAATGAAAAAGTGTTACATTTATTAACACATCTCAAAATTTAAGAATTTTTTTAAAATAAATTTAAACTATTAAAAGCTTTCCTTAGGAAAGCTTTTTTCTATTATAGAAATTTAGTATCGATTATTTTTTTTTAATACTTTATTCTTATTAAAAATGGCTTTCATAAGTTCGTTTTAAAGCTATTTTTTATAATAAATAGTAATTGGTACAGAGTTTTAATATTCGTTTAAAATTTAGCTTGTAATCGATTTTAGTCTTGTATATTTATACTTTAACGAGTTGTTAACGGGAACTTGTTAATAATTTTGTAACTTTATAGAACAAACTTTCAAAATATATAATTATGTCTAAAAATTCAGGAAATACATTAATGGCAGTTTTAGTTGGAGTAGTAGTTGGTGCAGGAATTGGAATCTTGTATGCACCAGACAAAGGAACTAAAACTAGAAAAAAAGTTAAAGATAGTTTTGATGATGCTAAAAACGAGTTACAAAATAAATTTGATTCTGTATCTTCACAATTAAGTACGAAGTTGACGAGTGCTAAATTTGATCTTGAAGATACCTATCAAGATTTAGTTTCAAACATGAGTCATAAAACAGAAGAGGTAATTTCTTTCTTGGAAGATAAATTAGCAGATTTAAAAAGCCAAAATGCAAAACTTCAAAAATAATTTAACTATTTAAT
>CBDUEE010000266.1:0-3574 GCA_965366105.1 uncultured Flavobacterium sp.
AAAAAGGATTTGAAAATTTTCAAATCCTTTTTATTAAAATAAACCTAGCTTTCCAATTCTTAATTTTATTTTAAAAGTAAACAAGCTATCTTGTCCTTTTATATCGATACGTTTAATTTCAAATTTATCCTTGAATGGGAATGAATTAAGTCTGTTCCCTATGCGAAGGCCAAACTTTATATTGTTTTTCATCAAAACTTCTTTAAAATTCGCATTTGCAATTCCTTTCTTTGGAAAATTTCCATAAGGATAAGCTAAAACAGGATATACTCTCAAACGGGCTTCATTGATGATTTTATAACAATTATCAAAATCTTCATCAATTTCTGATTCACTAAGGGAACCATAGGCTCGATGTGCAAAAGAATGATGCCCTAATTCAATTAAACTATAATCAAGGCTTTTCAACTGATTTAGGCACATTATTTTTTCAATTCCTTTATTCCATTGATCTGTTTGTCCGATGTATTTAAAAGGAATACAAAATGTAGCTTTCAAATTATATTTCTTCAATAAAGGTTGTGCGTGTAAAATTTGGTTTTCAGTAACATCGTCAAAAACTAAAATGACACTTTTGCTAGGGATTTTTTTTAAATTTTCTAATTCAGAAAAATGAAAAGTAACGTAATTGTTCTCTTTCAAATATTTGAACTGTTGCTCTAACTTATTTATAGAAATCGATAAATCAATACTTTTTATAGTGTCAACAACAACATTATGATACATTAAAATTGGAAATCTAGGCATAAAATGGAGTAACATATAATCATTAATAACTAAATTAAACTAATAAATCTGAATTTAAACTTATTGTTTTTGATGTAAAAATACACATTATTTCAAACTAAAAAACGTTTATTTGTAATTGAAAAGAGTATCATTTTGAAATAATATAGATTTCTTAAAAATATATAAAAAAACAAATAGCAAAAGTAAATTTAAAATGAAAATAGGATACGAATCAAAAAGGATTTTTCATAATAAAACAGGATTAGGAAATTATGGCCGAGATATTATCCGTGGATTAAGCACTTATTTTCCTGATAATATTTACTTTTTATACAATCCTAAGAAATCAAATCAAACTCTTTTTAAAACAAATAATGATACTATTTTTGAGTGTTTTCCCAAAAGTAGTTTTTCTAAGAAATTTTATAATTATTGGCGTCAAAAAGGAGTTGTAAAAGATTTGATAGAAGATAAAATTGATTTATTTCATGGTTTATCGGGTGAATTACCCTCTGGATTAAAAAAAAACAATATAAAAAGCATTGTAACCATACACGACTTAATTTTTATGCGGTATCCACAGTTATATTCATTTTTTGATAGAAAAATTCACTATTACAAATTTAAAAAAGCAGCAAAAACAGCTGATAAAATAATTGCAATTAGTGAACAAACAAAAAAAGATATTATCACTTTTTTAAAAATAAATCCAGATAAAATTGACGTTGTATATCAAGGTTGTCAAGATGTATTTAAAGTAAATTATTCCGAGGAAGAAAAGAAAAAGGTGACTTTAAAATTTAAACTTCCACAACAATTTATATTGAATGTTGGAACAATCGAAACGAGAAAAAACGCATTATTAATTGTCAAAGCAATTAAGAAATGTGATACGAAATTAGTCTTGATTGGAAAAAAAACAAAATATAATGATGAGATTGAAGACTATATTCAGCAAAATAGATTGCATGACAAAGTTCAAATCATAAGTGGTTTAACCAGTATAGAACTCGCCATAGTGTATCAATTGGCTACTATTTTTGTTTACCCTTCTATTTTTGAAGGATTTGGAATTCCCATCATTGAAGCATTATATTCTAAAACACCCGTAATAACGAATAAATTTGGAGTGTTTCCGGAAGCTGGCGGACCAAACAGTATTTATATTGATCCTGAAAACGCAGATGAATTAGCCGAAAAAATAAATTATTTACTAAATAATGAAAGTGTACGAAATGAAATTGCAGAAAAAGGATTTGAGTTTGTTCAAAAATTTAATGATGATAGAATTGCAAAGTCAATACATAAAATTTACCTTAAAGTAATTACGAATTTAAATCAAAACTAGTCCAAATGAAAATAATTCATATAAATACACAAAAAAATTGGCGTGGTGGCGAAAGACAACTTTCTTGGTTATATGAAGAAATTCAAAAAAAAGGAATAGAACAAACTATTATCTGTAGAAAAAAAAGCAAACTTGAAGCTTTTTCAATCGAAAATAGCCTTCAATTCAACTCTTTTTCTATTCAAATATACTCGCTATTTTATGTAGCTTTTAAACTTATAAACCTTATAAAAAAAGGAGAAACAATTGTTCATTGTCATGATTCCAAATCACACACCATTGCATTAATTCTAAAACTTATTTATAGATCAAAAGTAAAAGTAGTTGTGCACCGCAAAGTTAATTTCCCTATAAAAAGCTTTTTTAGCAAAAATATCAAATATTCTCAACACTATATAAATGCTATTTTTTGTGTATCAAAATGCGTTGAAAATACCATTTATAAATCTACTGGTTTTGAGAACACTACAGTTATTTATGATATGATAAAACCTTTTGAAATTTTCATGATTCCAAATCATTCTAAAAGAAATTTTAAAATAGGATACATTGCTGCATTGACAGCAGAAAAAGATCATTTTACTTTTTTAAAAACGGCAAAAAACATATTAGAAATATATCCCAATATACAATTTATTATTGCTGGTGAAGGCAAGTTAAGAGAAACATTAATAGATTTTGCTGCTGAATTAGGAATTACTAACAATGTTGATTTTGTTGGGTTTATAAAAGATATTCCCGCTCTAATTGCTGAAATTGACCTTTTGCTTTTTACATCAACATCCGAAGGTTTAGGCTCTACTATTTTAGATTTTTTTATGGCAAAAAAACCAGTTGTTACCGTAAAAAATGGTGGCGCAGAAGAACTCGTTTTTCATAACCAAACAGGATTTATTTGTGAGTTAAAAGACGATTTAAATTTGGCTAAATATTGTGTAAAATTAATTCAAAACCCAGAAATAAGCTATAAAATAACAGAAAATGCCTATAAATTTGTAATAGAAAATTGCTCTGTAAAGACTATCGTAGATAAAACGATTGATGCATATAGTAAAATACTAAACACTAAAAATAGCGTAAATTAATTCAAATAGCGTTCATTAGTTTTTACACATTTTGTAAAAGTATAAAAGGCTGAATAAGAAGACCAAATAAAACCTTCTTTCCCATTTAGAAAATTCAAGTGGAAGAAATATTTTTTTAAAAATTCAAATATAAATTTAATAATCATACCCAAAATTGATTATTTTTTTCCTTTATCATAATTGATTTTTGAAAGTAAATTAGTGTAATTATTTAATTTTTTAATGTAAGTCTCAATAGAATCATAGCTATAATGTAGAAAGGGATATTTAAATTTATACAAATCACCTTCAACTGAAACACTTTCATGAACTTGATTCGAATTGTAATTACCGTATTTTTTATTAAATAATCTTAAATAAAAATGGTGACTATCATGTCCGTATTTAAAAATTTTATTCATAAAAACATGAT
>CBDUEE010000267.1:0-3569 GCA_965366105.1 uncultured Flavobacterium sp.
GTAGATTTTGATGCAAAAATAGTATTTATTTTTAGAAAACAAAATAATTTTTAAATTTTTTATTCCAGTAAAAATCTATTATCATCCCTTAAAATCAATGCGTTTGAGGCTTTAAATACAATTATTTGTGGAATTCATTTTTAATCACAACTCTTTTATTATATCTCAAAAAAAAGTATTCTAAAATTGATTTAAATACAATTTTCAAAAAAAAAATTAATTAGTCTACTTTGCCGATAGGATGATTATAAAATAATTATTATTTTTGTCAAAAAAATTTTATGGATTTCCAAATTGGATTAGTAATTGCAGGTTTAGCAGTAGGTTTTGTTGTAGGTATGACTGGTGTGGGAGGTGGATCCTTAATGACTCCCATTTTATTATGGTTTGGTATCCCGCCAACAACTGCTGTAGGAACCGATTTATTATATGCGGCTTTCACTAAAATGGGTGGTGTATATGTACATCATAAAAAAAAGAATATCAATTGGCCTATTACAGGTTGGCTTTCTTTAGGGAGTGTTCCTGCTGCTTTATTGACTTTATGGATATTACATAGTTATAAAACAGACATTGCAACTTTGAATGGTATTATAAAATACAGTTTGGGTTGGGCACTTATTCTTACTTCGATAGCAGTTTTATTCAAAAAGAAGCTCTTAATTATTTCTCAAAAACATACAGGAGACAAATTTCATAGCGAAAGTCAAACTCAAAATGCAATAACTGTAGCTATTGGAGTATTACTTGGGACAACCGTAACATTAACATCGATAGGAGCTGGAGCTTTAGGCACAGTTACTCTATTTTTTCTATATCCCCTTTTAGCAACTCCTCGACTGGTTGGTACCGAAATTGCTCATGCTGTTCCGTTAACTCTTGTGGCAGGATTAGGGCATGCCTCGATGGGAAATTTAGACATCGGATTATTAGGGCAATTGTTAATGGGATCACTTCCTGGAATTTATGCAGGAAGCATGTTGAGTGGAAAAGTTCCTGATTTATTCCTTAGAAATGCCATTGCGATAATGCTCTTTTTTGTAGGATACAAATTGATTTTTTAAGTCTTTCAAAATTCATATAACAGTTCGTAGTAAATCCTGAACATTAATGGCATAAGTACATTAAAAAAAACGACACTTTCAATAGAAAAGCTATTGAAAGTGTCGTTTTTTTGTATCGGTTAATTCTAATATTATTTAAAAAGCAATGTCAGCCAGCGTATTACGTTCTAAAATTTTCAAGGTATTATCCCGAACTTCAATCATCAACCTACGAACTGCACAACCAGCTTCATCAGTGCAATCTTCACACTTTTCATAGAAATTGTGACTAGCGCAAGGCAACAGAGCAATAGGTCCTTCTAGAACTCTATACACATGTGCCATATTAATATCTTTAGGCTCCTTAATCAGGTAATAACCTCCTCCTTTTCCTTTCTTGGCTCCCAAAAAACCGGAGTGACGCAATAAGAGTAAAATACTTTCTAAAAATTTCAAAGAAATATTTTCACTCTTTGCTATTTCAGCAATTTGTACTGGCGTATTGTCTTCTTGGCGAGCCAAAAAAGTCAACGCTTTTATTCCATATTTTGTTTTTTTTGAAAGCATACTGAAAAGATATAAAATTAATGCCCATACTATGGGATTGGGTTCAGAATTAAAAAAAACTTATATTATTTTAAATCTGAACACCAAATCTACAATCTTTTTTTACGACAACCATGAAATCCAAAATCTAAAATTTAAGACAATGCCTGCTCTAAATCGGCTATTATATCTTTTACGGTTTCTAATCCTACAGAAACACGCACTAAACCATCTGTAATACTTACTGCTAATCTCTCATCAACTGATAATTTGCTGTGTGTTGTTGATGCTGGATGCGTAACAATTGTTCTAGTATCTCCTAAATTAGGGGATAACGAACATAATTTTATTTTATCTAAAAACATTCTTCCGGCTTCAAGTCCCCCTTTGATTTCAAATGCAACGATATTACCACCTAAAATCATCTGTTTTTTTGCAATTTCATGTTGTGGATGTGATTTCAAAAATGGGTATTTAACCCGTTTTACGTTAGGATGATTTTCTAAAAACTCAGCCACTTTAATTGCATTTTCACAATGTTTCTCCACTCGAACTGCTAGGGTTTCTAAACTTTTTGATAATACCCAAGCATTAAATGGTGATAATGAGGGACCTGTAAGTCGAGAAAATAAATAAATTTCTTTCATCAAATCGGCTCTTCCAACTGTAACTCCTCCTAATACTCTTCCTTGTCCATCGATTAATTTAGTAGCAGAATGCACCACTAAATGTGCGCCCCATTTTATAGGTTGCTGAATATAAGGTGTTGCAAAACAGTTATCAATTATCAAAATCAGATTATGCTTCTTTGCAATTGCTCCTAATAATTCCAAATCAATAATATCAACTGCTGGATTTGTAGGCGATTCAGCAAAAAGAATCTTTGTATTTGGTTTTATAAAACTCTCAATAGTTTCCGGTTTATTGATATCAAAATAAGAAGTTTGAATATTCCATTTCGGAAAATATTTCATGAAAAGAGAATGTGTCGCTCCAAAAACACTACTTGCAGAAACGATGTGATCACCTGATTTTAGCAAAGCTGCAAAAGTAGAATATACCGCTGCCATACCCGATGCGAATGCAAAACCGGCTTCAGCACCTTCCATTTTACAAATTTTATCTACAAATTCATTAGTATTTGGATTACTATATCGGCTGTAAATATTTCTTTCTTTCTCGTCTGCAAAAGAAGCTCTCATGTCTTCGGCATCTTCAAAAACAAAACTAGATGTTAAGTATAAAGGTACTGAATGCTCTAAATACTGTGATCTTTCAATTTGTGTGCGGATAGCTTGAGTTTCAAACCCAAATTCTTGTTCGTTCATATAAGTTGTATTTCCACCAGCTCATCCTTCCTCGAAGAGAAGGAATCCTAGACTGGAGCGTTGTTGTTGTTTAAAAAAATTAGCAAATTATTATTTATAAGTTACTTGTTCCCTCTTCGGGGGTTAAGTGGATTCCATTCAAAACTACTTTATAATGAATTGTTGCTGTTGGTTCTAATGTTTTAGAAACCGAACAGTATTTCTCAAAAGAAAGTTGTGCCGCTCTCGCTGCTTTTTCAGGATTGATTTCGCCCTCTAAAAAGAAAACGACAGTTATATCTTTAAAAGGTTTTGCTTCTCCCACTTGTACTCTTTCCCCTTCTACCTCAGCGTTGAAAGAAGTAATTTCCTGACGCTGTTTTTTTAGAATCGAAATCATATCAATGGCACTACAGCCTGCAACTCCCATTAAAATTAATTCCATAGGACTTGGCCCCATATCATTTCCTCCAAATTCTGGACGACTGTCTACGTTAACAATATGTCCTCGCTCATTTTTTAATTCGAAATGAAAATTATCGTTTACTCTATTTAATGTTACTTTCATAATATCCCCTCCCCAACCCTCCCCGAAGGGGAGGGAGCCAAGACCGGAGGTATGTCCTTTTTATATTATTTATATTTTCTTTATTCCCCCTTCGGGGGTAAGGGG
>CBDUEE010000268.1:0-3552 GCA_965366105.1 uncultured Flavobacterium sp.
AACTAGGATTGTTTTCATTATACTAAAAGTTTAAAGTTATACCCAAATTTAGGACTATAAACCCTCCAATTTTGCTACTTAAGTAGCAGTCTAGAAACAGATTAAAAAGTACCTTTGACTTTAGGGGAAATTCTTCTGCAAATGGATTAAATAATAAAGTGTGTCATTTTTTTAGATGCGCTTTTGAATAAATTCTTTATTTTGAATTAGTATAGTCCATCTATAAATTAATGATGAGCAGATAGAAATTCTATTTCCACAACGATCAGTTACGATCAAAAAAACTTCCGAATAATAACTGTGTTACGATTTTTAGATAAATTTCTCGAACTAGAAATTATATAAAATCAAAACTGTATTAAATATGTCGTTTGATAAATATTGATTTAGATTTGAGAAAAATAACTATTTTAGAATTATCATTAATTAAATCCGCACTTCTCACTCGATATGAACTACGTCATTATAATCTTTTCCATCTTAATCATTTTAGTTATTTTCTCGCTAATTAAAAGTTCTCACAAGAGGAGACTTGCGCCTTTTCCTGCAGCATGGCATCCTTTGTTATTGGAACACGTGCATTTTTATGCAGATTTATCATTAGAAGAACAGAAAAGGTTTCAGGACAGAATGATGGTTTTTTTAAGTGAAGTTTTTATAGATACGGTCAATTTAAAGTTAGAAGAATTGGATAAAGTCTTGATCGCGGCGAGTGCTGTAATACCTGTATTTGGTTTTAAAGAGTGGCATTATGCCAATTTGAGTGGCGTACTTTTATATCCGGACACCTTTAATGACGATTTACAATTTGACACAAAACATAAAAAGAGAAATATTCTAGGTTTGGTAGGAACGGGAAGATTTGAAAACCAAATGATACTTTCGAAAAAAGCGCTTCATGATGGTTTCAAAATAAGTTCAGATAAACACAATACAGCCGTGCATGAATTTGTACACTTAATTGACAAAATGGATGGTGTTACAGATGGAATACCCGAACGATTGCTGCAACAACCCTACATAAGCCAATGGTTGAAGCTAATTCATAGAAAGATGGAAGAAATCAATAATAATGAATCGGATATTCGAAAATATGGAGGAACGAGTGAAGCAGAATTTCTCGCAGTTGCTTCAGAGTATTTTTTTGAGCAACCTGAAAAATTCGAAAAGAAACATCCCGAACTTTATAAAATGCTGAGTCAATGTTTTAGAACAAATTAGTTTTAGAAAATTTATGAAAAGACAATTTTCATAGCAAAAGCACTAATCATTTTTACTTAAACTCCTTTCCTTCTATTTTTCATAATCTTCTTCAAAACAGTTGGCAACGCAATTAGATCGTAATATTCATCGTAAACCAAGTACATCATTGTCCAACTAGGATCAAATTTCTCTTTAAATTGGTACAAACCTTTATAATGTGAGAATCTTTTTAGTTTTTCGTAAGCAGTTTGCAAGGCGTGTTCTTGTATATTTTTGGGTTCATCGATACCGCTGAACGGCACCATTCCAAGGTTACAAGATTTATAACCTCGATTTTTTAATTCTTCAAACATCTTTACAAATAGAAAATCCATAGTTCCGCTAGGAGCCGTTTTGGATTTTCGCATCAAGTCAAAATTTGCTTCACCTTTGATATAATCTGGAATAATATTTACGAAACTTTGTATTTGACCTTCTTGGTTTTCAATGGTAAAAATGCTTTGGTTTTTCAATTCTAGTTCAGAAAAAATTCCCTGAGAAAAAACAATCTCTTTTAGATTCATCTCTTCCAGCCAATCATTACTCACGGATTTTAGCTGCTGCAAAAAACCTTCTTTTTGAGGCGCTTCATATACTTTGAAGACATAATTAGATCTACTTAATTTACTAACAACTTTCCGAAGGCCTTTTCGGTCGCTTGATTCAAGATTAAAATCCGCTAGATTTACGACTGCTTCCTCACCAATAGGCAGTATTTTTTTATTGAGCGATTTATAAAGTTCCAAATAGTTTTCGGGAACTCGATAATAGGCAATGAAAAGACCTTTCTTTCGGCAATCTGCTTCGAAATCTCGAATAATCTTCTTTTGAATTTCAGCGGTTTCGGCAACAGGATTTTCTAAAACCAAAACATAATCTGAAGCTATTTTATAACTAACAAAACCCGTTTTATCTTTATTAAACCAAAAGCGTTTGTCATCGTAGGTTTTAAAATAATCAAGGCTACTAGATCCATATTTTTCGACTAATTGCTTTGCAAGTTGATTTTCTTCCAACAAAGGAATTGCATCTTTAAAAATATAAGGTCGGAGAAATAAGTACACCCAAAAAATCATGGTCAACAATCCCAAAATATGTAGTCCCAATAAAAACGACTTGGCAAAAGAAGTAATTGGATTTAAATCTATATTCAGTAAAAAGAATATTGTAAGCGTTTCTTGAAAAGATTCCCACAAAGAAAAACTCACAGCAAAATGTTTAGTGTCTAAAAAATAGAATGCAATCGTTCCCGCGGTAACAACACAGGAAAATGCAACAATAGCAGGAAACCAAATCATTTTTTTTATTCGGGAATGAGGTTTTAGAATGTACTGTTTTCGAGTAAAAAGCAGGAAAATTAGAGTAGTAAGCGCTAAGGACGATTCTTCCCAATCGATACCTTTTGTGATATGCCCAATTAAAGAAGCCGAAGAAAGTATCACCGCTAGCAACCAAGCGCTTTTAAGTCCTCGAAAAAGATATATCGCAATCATCAGCATAATTACTCCCGCAAATAGGACAAACCAATTTGAAGCTTGAATGGTTGCAAGAGGAAGTATTTGTTGCAGCACATTAATACGTTCAGGCAGCGCGGGCGTTATTGCAGAAATGATGTTTACAATTCCCAAAATAAAAAGAAGTAAGGCTGGAAAAATTCGAAAGAGTATACTTTCTTTCTTGACCACAAATGCTATTATTCCTAGAACAAGCACGGCCCAAAAGTCAAAAAATCGAAAAAGAAAAACTACTGAAAGCGCATTAACTGCATTAAAACCAAAAAAAGTTAGCGCATAGGTGAGCGATAATTCAATGATTCCGATTCCTCGAAGCAAAGGCGAACTTAATAGAATAACCACAACTAAAGTATATCCAATGATTGCGACCATAATTGAGGGAGGAAAATCAAGTGCAAGCATTGAAATATAAAGATGCGCAACTCCGATAATTTCAATTACGCAGGAAAATAGTACTACTTTCAAAACTTCTATCTTCTTAATGGGATAGGTTCGCAATAGGTTGAGCGTATCGGCAAATTCTGGAGCTTTCTTTTCTAATAATCGAAAAACAAGACCGTTATTTTTGATACTGAAAATCAAATAAATTAGTATTCCTAAAACTGCAGAAATACTGATGATTCCAACTGAAATATTGGCGTTAATGCCACCTTTGAGAAAAAGTAAAAATAGTGCGGGAATTGCAATCAGGATACTAGATGCAATTGAACATAGAGAAAATATAGTTGAAGCATAATAACTATATGTTTTATCAATTCCATACTTTTCTTCAATTCCTTTATTAAAGAAAAAAATA
>CBDUEE010000269.1:0-3548 GCA_965366105.1 uncultured Flavobacterium sp.
AACTGTAATTTTTAACAATGTTTTTAGGTTTTTTAATTTGTTTATTAACTAATTTTGCAACATGAATATTAAAAAATGCACGAGTCTATTTTTAGCTTTTCTATTATTGGTTTCCAATGTAGGGCTGGCTTTCAATGTGCATTATTGTGGGGGAGAAATTGCGTCTATTTCTGTAAACAGAATTGCTCCCCAACAAATTGAAAAATCTTGCTGCAAAAAAACAGACGAAAAAGAGGATAGCTGTTGTAAAGATAAAGTAGTGAACTTTCAAAAAAAATCGGATAACACAATCCTTAAAGTTTTTTCCTTTACTTCTCCTTTCTATTTTCTAATTAAGCAATTTCAAACTATTGCTTTTGCTTCAATTCAAGAGAGCAAAACAGTTCAAGTCAATTCTTATTTTTGTGAGGCCAATTCGCCACCATTATTTAAGTTGTACCACCAATATATTTTCTACGCTTGATTTTTAATGTTTTGTAAATCAGATCACTTTTGTGGTTTGAATCTATTTTTTTATAAACATTAAATAATTCTACAATGAATAAAATAGCAATGTTTTTCATTGCGATTTTTATTTCTATTCCTGTTTTCGCACAAGAAAATTTGAAAGAAGTAAAAATTACAAAAAAGCGAAAAGGAATTCAAAAATCATTCACCGTAACAGGAAATACAACAATTATAACGAGTAAAGAATTGCTTAAAGCAGCTTGTTGTAATCTCGCCGAAAGTTTTGAAACAAATCCATCTATTGATGTCAATTTTACTGATGCTTTAACGGGAACAAAACAAATTAAAATGCTCGGATTAACCAGTCCGTATTTGATGATTACTGAAGAAAATGTTCCTTCTGTTCGAGGTGCTTCGCAGGCGTATGGTTTATCATTTACACCCGGAACTTGGGTAGAGAGTATTCAAATTACAAAAGGAGCAGGAAGCGTAGTAAATGGTTACGAAAGTATTTCGGGTCAAATAAATACGGAGTTGATCAAGCCTATCAATGATATTCCGTTTTTCTTGAACGCTTATGGTTCGACTGATTCTCGATTTGAGCTGAATACTCATTTTAATACTAAGATTTCAGATAAATGGAGTAGTAGTTTGTTTTTGCATGGCAATACTCGAGTTTCTAAAACAGACATGAACAATGATGGATTTTTAGACAATCCATTGGCAAAACAAATCAATGTTCTCAATAGATATCAATATTATAATGCAGAAAAAGGTTTGGTCAGTTTTATCAATTTCAGATATATGAATGATAAAAAACAAACTGGAGAATTAAATTTTGATAAAGACAGGGACAGAGGGACTACTAATTATTGGGGTTCCGAAATCAATACGGAACGATTAGATATTTCTACAAAAGTGGGTTATGTTTTTAAGGATATGCCGTATCAAAGTGTAGGTTTTCAAAACGCTTTTAATGTTCATGATCAAAACTCTTACTTTGGTTTAAATCAATACAACATCAAACAAAGTAGCTATTATTCGAACTTGATTTTCAACTCGATTATTAGTAATACAATGAATAAATTCGCTACGGGTTTAAATTTTACTTATGATAAATACCAAGAATTCGTAAACGTAAATGATTATAGTAGAATTGATAATTCTATTGGTGCTTTTTTCGAATATACGTATGATAATGACGATAATTTTAGTTTAATTCTTGGTGGTAGAATCGATAATCACAACCGTTTAGGAACATTTGTAACTCCAAGACTTCATGCTCGATACAATACTTGGGATAAGGCAGTTCTGCGTTTTTCAGCTGGAAGAGGAAAACGTTCAGCTAATATTTTTGCTGAAAACCAACCTTTATTTGCGAGTTCTAGAACTTTTGATATTTTAGATACGAACGGAAAAGTTTATGGTTTGAATCCAGAAATTGCATGGAATTACGGTTTGAGTTTTGCTCAAAAATTTTCTCTCTTTGGAAAAAATGCAGATGTTGGTTTTGATTTTTATAGAACTGATTTTCAAAATCAAGTTGTTGTTGATTTAATGCAAAGTCCACAACAAGCTTTGTTTTATAATCTGAAAGGGAAATCGATTGCTAACACCATGCAATTTGAATTTAATTATGAATTAGCGGAACATTTGAATTTGCGTTCAGCCTATAAATTTTATGACGTAACAACAGACTATCTTTCTGGAAAGTATCAAAATCCGTTACAAGCTAAACATCGTTTTTTTGGTAATTTAGAATACGAAACACACATTGTAGATAATGGAAAACAATGGAAATTCGATTATACATTCAATTGGATTGGTCAACAACAATTGCCTAATACACTTTCAAATCCTGAAAATGATAGATTGCCTGAGTTTTCACCCTCATTTTCTTTGATGAATATACAAGTTACCAGAACATTTTCATCAACCTTTGAAATGTATATTGGTGGAGAAAATATTGGAAATTATAGACAACAAAAGTCAATTCTTGGTAATGAGAATCCTTTTGGCGCTACTTTTGATGCTTCAATTGTATATGCACCTGTTTTTGGACAAATGTATTATGCAGGGTTGCGATTTAAAATAAAATAAACAATTTAAAAAAAAAGTTAAATAGTAAAAATAGAAAACATGAAAAATATAGTTACAGTTCTCCTTATGATTTTTGTTGGGTTTTCGGTTCAAGCGCAAGATAAAAAGAGTAAAAATACCAAATATATTACTGAGGTAAATGGCAATTGTGAGCAATGTCAAAAACGAATTCAGAAAGCAGCTTATTCAGTGCCTGGAGTAAAATCAGCCTCTTGGGATATAGAAACGCATCAGCTGAATTTGATAATTAATGAAGAAAAGACAAATCCATTAGCTATAAAAAAAGCCATTGCCAAAGTAGGTCATGATACCGATGAGGTAAAGTCAACAAATGAAGATTACGAAAATCTGCATGATTGTTGTTTGTATGAACGACAATAATTTTAGCAATTAATGTTATTATTTAGTAGCAGAAGTTAGCCTTATTTTTTGAATGTTACTTTCAAATGTATTTTTTAATTTAGAATTAGGAATAGATTTCAACGGCTATTCTAGTGGTTGAAATTTATTTAATTGCTAAATAAGATGATTTGAAGGCTAAAGCCAAAGTAGTATTGTTGTCTTTGATTGTTGTTATAGCGCTTTTAGCGTTAATTAAACTTTAAAATGGAGTATTAAATTGTTGATGAGGTAAATTATTCTTACTTTCACACGCAAATAATTTTAGCATAAAAAACCTAAGAATGAACGATTTTGATTGGAAGAATTTAATTGACCCACTTTTTTATATTCATTTTGATATTAATGGAATTAAACTGGGAATTTATATAGTTTTATTTATTGTATTTGCTGAAACAGGTCTGTTTGCAGGTTTCTTTTTGCCAGGAGATAGTTTGTTATTTCTAGCAGGAATTTATAGTCGGGAACTAATAGAAAATATTTTAGTTATTAATCATGATTTTCTTAATGTTGTTCTACTATCAACACTTGTAGCAATATCAGGTATTTTAGGAAATATAGTTGGATATTGGTTTGGTTCAAAAAGTGGATACTATTTGTAC
>CBDUEE010000270.1:0-3544 GCA_965366105.1 uncultured Flavobacterium sp.
AGATCTTCATCCTTTTTGATGGCCTTATTAGCTAAAACTAATAACACGATAGCAACTACAGGTAGAAACATCCCAATACCTTTCTCAGAAACAGCAGGTGCTTCTCCAGATAAGTTTAGTGAACGATATACAAACAATCCTAATAAAATCAAATTTAATATGATATTCAGTCTGCCAATAACAAACTGATTTTGTCTTTTTTTATAGGAAACGATACTTAATACGGTTAGGGTTGTACTCAATCCTAATAATACGGTGAAAACTTGGCTTTGCATAAAAAAATAATCTTTATTATCACTTGTTGTCCAAAGCGGAATAAAAAATAATAAAATGCTAGTAACTACAAAAGCAAGAAATAAATAAATCGTTTGAATTCTCTGTATCATTTGTTAAATATCTTTTACAAAAATATATTTTCTTTTTTACAATTACTATTGTCTGATTAAAATTTATTCGTATTATTGCATCATAATTCCGTAAGCACTTCATACTGCGGTTGATTCAACTTAAAGTTACTACCTATCTTTTTACATTACCAAAAAAAAAATTAATTAAACTCATAGAACATTCATGTTTGATATTTCTGCATTAAAAGAAATGAAGCTTTCTGAGCTTCAAGAAATAGCTAAAGCGGCTAAAACCATAAAATTTAACGGTGTAAAAAAAGAGACTTTAGTAAGTCATATTTTAGAGTACCAAGCAGCTAATGTTGATCCTGTATTAAACACAAAGACAGAAAGTGATCTGGATGATGATAAACCTAAAAGGGCTCGAATTGTTCCAGTAAAAAAAGTAGCTATTCAAAAATCAAAAGAAAATTCTCTTTTTGAAACAGAAGAAATTATTCCTAAAAAAACGGTACTTGTTGATGATAATTCTCCTATTGAAGAAACTCCAAATCTGCCAGAGCCCAATTTGATTCAAGAACCTAAACTGGAAGAAAAAAAGGCAGGCAAAGCGATTAAATTTAATAAATCCGCTTACGAGAAAAAAATTGCTTTAAAAAAGGATAAAGAAGAAGGAAAAGAAATTGCAAAAGAGCAAGAAGTCAATGAAGAAACGGTTCTTGAAGAGAAACCTGAAGTTGTTGTTCCGACTAAAAAAATAAATCCGAACCAGTTGCATAAACAGAATCCAAATCAAAATGCAAACGGAAATCAAAATACAAATCAAAACCCCAACTTTAAAAACAAGAAAAGCAATTTTGCTGCTTCTGATTTTGAATTTGACGGAATTATAGAAAGTGAAGGAGTTCTAGAAATGATGCCTGACGGTTACGGTTTCTTAAGATCTTCAGATTATAATTATTTGGCTTCGCCAGATGATATTTATTTATCAACTTCTCAAATCAGATTATTCGGTCTTAAAACTGGAGATACTGTAAAAGGGGTGGTTCGTCCACCAAAAGAAGGAGAGAAATTTTTCCCATTAGTGCGTGTTTTAAAAATAAATGGACACGATCCTCAAGTAGTTCGCGATAGAGTCTCATATGAACATTTGACTCCTGTTTTTCCATCGGAGAAATTTAAATTGGCAGAAAAACAAAGTACTATTTCAACTCGAATCATCGATTTGTTTTCACCTATAGGTAAAGGACAACGCGGAATGATTGTGGCACAGCCTAAAACGGGTAAAACAATGTTACTGAAGGATATTGCAAATGCCATTGCAGCCAATCATCCAGAAGTATATTTAATTGTTTTATTGATTGATGAGCGCCCAGAAGAGGTTACTGATATGCAACGCTCTGTGCGTGGAGAAGTAATTGCTTCTACCTTTGACAGAGAACCACAAGAGCATGTTAAAATTGCCAATATCGTTCTAGAAAAAGCAAAACGTTTAGTAGAATGTGGTCACGATGTTGTGATTCTTTTAGATTCAATTACGCGTTTGGCTAGAGCTTATAATACGGTTCAACCAGCTTCCGGAAAAGTATTAAGTGGAGGTGTAGATGCTAATGCATTACAAAAACCAAAACGATTCTTTGGTGCTGCTCGTAATGTAGAAAATGGAGGTTCATTGAGTATTATTGCAACCGCATTAACAGAAACAGGTTCTAAAATGGATGAAGTTATCTTTGAAGAATTTAAAGGTACTGGTAATATGGAATTGCAATTGGATCGAAAAATTGCGAACAAACGTATCTTCCCAGCAATCGATTTAACATCTTCAAGTACAAGACGTGATGATATGTTATTGGATCCAAAAACTTTACAACGCATGTGGATTATGAGAAAATACCTTTCTGATATGAATCCTGTAGAAGCAATGGGTTTTATCAATGATCGTTTTAAACAAACTAAGAATAATGAAGAGTTTTTAATCTCAATGAACGATTAAAAAATACAAATACCAGTTTGGAAATCCATAAAAAAACTCCAATTTTCAAATTTGAAAATTGGAGTTTTTTATTCTACAGTATTAGAATTTTAAACGGTCTGTTCTTTTCGTTCTAACAAAGCCATATAAAATCCATCAAAACCAGACTCAGAAGCCAGGATTTTTTGATCTTTTATAAAGTTAAATTGTTTTCCAATGTCAGTAGTTAAGAAACGAGCCACTTGATCTTGATTTTCAGAAGGTAAAATGGAACAAGTTGCATATACTAATTTTCCACCTGGTTTTACAATTTTAGAATAACTTTCTAAAACTTCCGATTGTACTTTACGAATATTATCGATGAATTCCGGTTTCAATTTCCATTTAGCGTCTGGATTTCTTTTTAGAACTCCTAAACCGCTGCAAGGCGCATCAATAAGAACACGATCTGCTCTTTCATATAGTTTTTTAATGATTTTTGTAGAGTCGATAATGCGGTATTCGATATTAAAAGCACCATCTCTTTTTGCTCTAATCTTTAATTGCTTCAATTTGCTTTCATACAAATCCATAGCAATCAATTGTCCTTTATTTTCCATTAAAGCAGCAATGTGCAGCGTTTTTCCACCAGCACCAGCACAAGTATCTACCACACGCATTCCTGGTTTTACATCTAGGAAAGCAGCAACTAATTGTGAATTGGCATCTTGAACCTCAAAGAAGCCTTGTTTAAAAGCATCTGTCAAGAATACGTTTGCTCTTTCTTTAAGAACTAAAGCATCTGGTTGGTTTTTTAGGGTTTCCGTTTCAATGTTTAAATCCATTAGAATAGCACGAAGCGCTTCTCTAGTAGTCTTAAGTGTATTTACCCTTAAAATCACTTTAGCAGGTTGGTTTTGAGCTGCAATTTCAGTAGCCCAAACTTTTTCACCTAATTCTTTTACGCCTAATTCATCCATCCAATCCGGAATAGATTCTTTTAATGCTCTCACTTTCGAAAGCTCATCAAAGCGACCTTTTATTTTTCGATCAGGAGTTCCTTCAAGCTGACGCCAATCTGGAATAGGATATCCTCTTAAAACAGCCCAAACAGAAAACATTCTCCAAAGATTGTCTCTATCAAATGGTTCTTTTACTTCGGCTATTTCTGCGTATAATCTTTTCCAACGAACAATTT
Source organism: uncultured Flavobacterium sp. (assembly GCA_965366105.1). Lineage (GTDB taxonomy): Bacteria > Bacteroidota > Bacteroidia > Flavobacteriales > Flavobacteriaceae > Flavobacterium. The sequence continues at coordinate 3,497 of CBDUEE010000270.1, forward strand.
CGTAGATGGTTTCTGCAACAAACTTTCTATCTGAACTTCCCCAACGTT
>CBDUEE010000271.1:0-3531 GCA_965366105.1 uncultured Flavobacterium sp.
GATTAATACTGCTGATATTTTGGTAGTTTCCATGGCAGAACATAACGGAAATTACGCTGCGGCTTTTAAGAATATTTTCGATTGGTGCACCAGAATTAGAAAAGATGTTTTTCAAGACAAACCAATGCTTTTAATGTCAACTTCTACGGGAGCAAATGGTGCAACCAGCGTTTTAGGAATTGCTAAAAATGCATTTCCTTTTTATGGTGGAAATGTAAAAGCGACATTCTCCTTACCAAGTTTTGAGGCTAATTTTGATATTGAAAAAGAAGAAATTAACAACGATAAGATGCGAAATGAACTTCAAACAATAATCGCAGATAATTTTTAAAAATATATGACTTCAGTACGATTACATTCCATTTTAGATAATGACTTTTACAAATTTACGATGCAACATGCTGTCATCAAACTTTTTCCAAAGGCTAAAGTTCGGTACGCATTTATTAATCGTGGTAAACATCAATTTCCAACTCATTTCGCTGACTTACTTCGTAAAGCAGTTGATCAAATGATTCATTTGAAATTGACAGTAACCGAAAAAAAATTCCTTGCTGATAATTGTCCTTATTTAGATCCAACATATTTAGATTTTTTGCAAGGATATCAATACGATCCTACCGAAGTTTCCATTGAGCAGGAGGGAAGCGATTTGAAAGTAGTTATTGAGGGATATTGGTACCGAACGATTCTATGGGAAGTTCCCTTGATGGCTTTAATTTCTGAGCTTTTTTATACTTCTCAAAATTTAATTCGTGTGGACGATGAAGAAGTAAAACGAATCACCAAAGAAAAAATACAGAATTATAATGATTTAGGAGTTGTAATTTTAGAATTCGGAACGCGTCGCCGTCATTCTTATAAAGTCCAAAAATTGGTTAACGAAACCTTAGATACTTTTGGTGCAAATAGTTTTTTAGGAACAAGTAACGTGCATTTAGCGATGTTACAAAACAGAAAACCTTCAGGAACACATGCTCACGAATGGTTTATGTATCATGCTTCGGAATACGGATTTAAAGTAGCGAATGCGGTTAGTCTCGAAAATTGGACCAAAGTATACCAAGGAGATTTAGGGATTGCCTTAACGGATACCTACACCACTGATGTCTTTTTTGAACAGTTTAATAAAAAGTTCTCCAAACTTTTTGATGGTGTTCGACACGATAGTAGCGATCCAATTGAGTTTGCCAAAAAAACAATTGAGCATTATGAGAAAATGGGAATAGATCCGAAATCAAAAATTATTGTTTTCTCCGACTCTTTGAATTTTGAAAAAGTAAAAGTCATTGCTGATTTTTGTAGAGGAAAGATAAAAATGTCTTTCGGGATTGGAACAAATCTTAGTAATGATGTGGGTTTGCCGGCTATGAATATGGTAATTAAACTTACTGATACCAAACCTGAAAACAGTCATTGGGAAGCTGTTGTGAAATTATCAGATGAGAAAAATAAACATACAGGAACTGCAAAAATGATTGCCTTGGCACAACAAGTTTTAGGTATAGAATCTTTAAATGAATCGGTTTTATAATTACAAAATCATTTTTTATAATTTTGAAGCCTAGCTCTTTTAAAATATATTGAGATATGCTATATTAGCACACTTAATACTATGCAAAAAGCGAAGGCTAAATAGAACGAAGTTAAAATCCACAAATTCAAAATGTCCGATCAAAATCAATATACCGAAGATAATATTCGGTCACTAGACTGGAAAGAACACATTCGCATGCGTCCCGGAATGTATATCGGGAAACTAGGAGATGGTTCCTCGCCAGATGATGGTATTTATATTCTTTTAAAAGAGGTTTTAGACAACTGTATCGATGAATTTGCGATGGGAGCTGGAAAAACTATCGAAGTAACTATTAGAGACAAAACGGTTTCGGTTCGGGATTATGGTCGTGGAATTCCATTAGGAAAAGTAGTTGATGTCGTTTCTAAAATGAATACGGGAGGAAAATACGATTCTAAAGCTTTCCAGAAATCGGTTGGTTTAAATGGTGTTGGTACTAAAGCGGTAAATGCTTTGTCTGATTATTTTCGTGTAGAATCCGTTCGTGATGAAAAACAAAAAGCAGCAGAATTTTCCGCTGGAAATTTAGTTTTAGAAGAAGATATAATCGAAACCACTAAGCGTAAAGGTACCAAAGTTACTTTTACGCCTGATGAAACTATTTTTAAGAATTACAAGTTCCGTATGGAGTATGTTATTAAAATGGTCAAGAATTATTGTTATTTAAACAATGGTTTGACGATTATTTTTAATGGAGAAAAATACTATTCTGAAAACGGACTTAAAGATTTATTAGAAGCTACGATTAGCGCTGAAGATTTAGAATATCCTATCATTCACCTGAAAGGAGAGGATATCGAAATGGCATTAACACACAGTAAAACACAATATAGCGAAGAATACCACTCTTTTGTAAACGGTCAAAATACTACTCAAGGAGGAACGCATTTAGTAGCATACCGTGAAGCAATTGTAAAAACCATTAGAGAGTTTTACAATAAAAGTTTTGAAGCTTCTGATGTCCGTAAATCAGTTGTAAGTGCGATTAGTATTAAAGTAATGGAACCTGTTTTTGAGTCACAAACCAAAACTAAATTAGGTTCTACAGATATAGGTTCAGATCCAGGAATGCCTTCGGTACGAACTTTTGTAAATGATTTTGTGAAAACAAAATTAGATAATTATTTACACAAGAATCCGGTCACTGCTGAGGCATTATTGCGCAAAATTTTGCAAGCCGAAAGAGAACGTAAGGAATTATCAGGAATTAGAAAACTCGCTACAGATCGTGCTAAAAAAGCAAATCTTCACAATAAAAAATTAAGAGATTGTAGAGCGCATTTACCAGATACAAAAAATCCTAGAAATTTAGAAAGCACGCTTTTTATAACTGAGGGAGATTCTGCTTCGGGATCGATTACAAAATCCCGTGATGTTAATACACAAGCCGTTTTTAGTTTACGTGGGAAACCATTGAACTCTTACGGAATGAGTAAAAAAATTGTTTATGAAAATGAAGAATTCAACTTATTACAAGCGGCACTAGATATCGAAGATGGTTTAGAAAAATTACGTTATAACAATATTGTAATTGCAACTGATGCCGATGTCGATGGAATGCACATTCGATTGTTGTTGATTACTTTTTTCTTGCAATTTTTTCCTGAATTGATAAAAGAAGGACATTTATATATTTTGCAAACGCCACTTTTTAGAGTTAGAAACAAGAAAGAAACGATTTATTGTTATTCAGACGACGAACGAAAAGAAGCGATTGAAAAATTGAAACCAAAACCAGAAATTACCCGATTTAAAGGTTTGGGAGAAATTTCGCCAGATGAGTTCAAAAACTTCATTGGAGAAACTATTCGTTTAGATCCTGTAATGATGGATAAAAACACGTCGATTGAGCAATTATTGTCTTTTTATATGGGTAAAAACACGCCTGACAGACAAGAATTTATCATTAAGAATTTGAAGGTAGAATTGGATGTAATTGAAAAGAATTAAAT
>CBDUEE010000272.1:0-3484 GCA_965366105.1 uncultured Flavobacterium sp.
GAAGAAAATTTAGGTTTGCACCACTCCTTCCCTACTACACAAATTGAACATTACGATCACTTTGCAGCATTTTTTGATGCCTTAAAAAGAATCAACACTATCATCATCGATTTAGACAGAGATATTTGGACGTATGTTTCAATGGAATATTTTAAACAAAAAATAAAAGCAGGCGAAATAGGATCTTCGGCAATGCCACATAAAGTTAATCCAATTGATTTTGAAAATTCAGAAGGAAATTTAGGAATTGCTAATGCTATTTTTGAACACTTATCTGCAAAATTACCATTGTCAAGATTACAACGCGATTTGACAGACAGTACGGTTTTAAGAAACATTGGAGTTCCAATGGGACATACTTTGATAGCGTTTGAAGCAACATTAAAAGGTTTAAATAAATTATTATTAAACGAACCTAAATTTCACGAAGATTTAGAGAAAAACTGGGCGGTTGTTGCCGAAGCGATTCAAACCATATTGCGTAGAGAAGCGTATCCAAATCCTTATGAAGCTCTGAAAGGATTAACTAGAACCAATGAGGCGATTGACAAAAAAGCCATTCATGGTTTTATAGCATCACTTGATGTATCAGCAGAAATCAAAGCCGAATTAATGCAAATTACTCCTAGTAATTTCTTGGGAATATAAATACTACTTTTTTTAATTAAAATAATCAATTCCTATTAAAAAGATCGAAATACTTCTTTTTAATGGGAATTTTTCATTTAAAGCGTACTATAATCGCTCGTTTTAACAAAACATACTGTTATAAAAAAAATATTTTATATATCTTACCAACATACAGAAAACCATAAAAAAACGAATAAACGCCTATGAATACCGCAGAAACAGTAGCAAATGTAACACTCCATTTAGAACCCTTAATTAGTGATTTAGGATTAATATTAATGACAGCTGCAGTTGCGGTTTTATTATTTAAAAAAATAAAACAACCGCTGGTTTTGGGTTATTTGATTGCTGGTTTTTTAGCTGGAAATCATTTTGATTTTTTTCCTTCTGTAAAAGATTTAAAAAGTGTAGAAGTTTGGGCTGAAATTGGAGTAATCTTTTTACTGTTTAGCTTAGGGCTTGAATTTAGTTTTAAAAAACTAATGAAGGTCGGCGGATCAGCATCAATTACCGCGGTCACACAAATAATTGCGATGATTGCAATAGGATATATGGTAGGACAATGGATCGGCTGGAAACCCATGGACAGTGTATTTCTAGGAGTTATTCTTTCTGTTTCATCCACGACAATTATTTTAAAAACCTTTGAAGAACTAGGTGTAAAAACACAAAAATTTGCTGGAATAGTTATAGGTTCTTTAATTGTACAAGATATTGTTGCTATTTTAATGATGGTATTACTCTCGACTATAGCTGTAAGCCAACAATTTTCAGGAACGGAATTATTACTATCGGTATTAAAATTGATTTTCTTTTTAACCATTTGGTTTGTAGGAGGAATTTTCTTCATTCCCACTTTACTAAAAAAAGCAAAGAACATATTAACGGACGAAATGCTATTAATAGTCTCTCTTGCTTTATGTTTAATGATGGTTATTCTAGCCGCTAATGTTGGTTTTTCTCCTGCTTTGGGTGCTTTTATAATGGGATCTATTATTGCCGAAACTACACAAGCAGAACATATTGAACATTTAGTAAAACCAGTAAAAGATCTTTTTGGAGCGGTATTTTTTGTTTCTGTAGGAATGTTAATTAATCCAGATACTTTATATGAATATGCTTTTCCAGTAGCAATATTAACAGTTGTAGTTATTATAGGACAATCGATTAGCTCAACAGCAGGCGCTTTGCTTTCGGGTTTACCTCTAAAACAATCAGTCCAAACAGGAATGAGTTTATCTCAAATTGGGGAATTCTCTTTTATCATAGCCACACTAGGAATGTCGCTAAAAGTAACCAGTGATTTCCTATATCCTATTGTGGTGGCAGTATCTGCAGTAACGACTTTTACGACGCCTTTTATGATTAAATTTTCCACTCCATTTTCTGAATATTTAGAAAAGAAATTACCACGAAGATGGATTAAACGAATTGAAAGATATAGTGCCAATGCACAGTCAATCAAATTAGTGACTAATTGGCAAATAGTGGTTCGCGCTTTTTTAACCCAAGTAATTATACACTCGGTAATTATCGTAGCAATGATATTGCTTTCTTCTAAATATATTTTACCATTGGTAGAAGTCACTCAATACGGAAATATCTTTGGTGCCTTAATTACTTTAGTAATAATATCTCCTTTTTTATGGGCATTATCCTTACGACGCGTAGCAGTAAAAGAAGTGGCAATTTTAAGAGAAGAACGCAAATACCGCGCTCCTATTTTGATGATGATTCTCTTGAGAATGGTTTTAGCTCTTTTTTTTATTGGTTTGTTACTGAATATCTTTTTCTCTCCAGTAATTGCTTTTGTAGCCTTGATAGTAGTGGTATTTGGATACTTTATTTTTCCTAAGAAACTGAATGCACATTACCATAAAATTGAAGATCATTTTCTAAGAAATCTAAATGCTAGAGAGATCAAAAAAGCAGTTAGAAGCCGAAGCGATTTAACACCTTGGGATGGACACATGTCTACTTTTGAAATTGCTCCAACTTCAAATGTAGTGGGAAAAACACTAGAAGAGTTACGAATTAGAGAGCAATTAGGTATTAATATCGCCTTTATCAAACGAGGTGAATTCACGATAAATATTCCCAATAAAAATGAGCGTCTGTTTCCAGGCGACGAAATTTGTATCATTGGAACCGATAATCAAGTCAAAGATTTTAAAGTTTATTTGCATCAAAATGAAATTGAACTTCCTGAAATTATTGAAACTGATATTATCCTAAAGCAACTAGAAATTAAAGAAGAAGAATTTATAGGCGCAACAATTAGGGAATCACAGCTTCGTGAAAAAACAAATGCTCTGATTGTAGGAATTGAAAGAAGCGGAAAAAGAATTCTTAATCCCGAATCCAACATGATATTAGAAAAAAATGATATTCTTTGGGTGGTGGGCAGCAAAAAACTATTAAATATTTTTTTCAAAAATTAAAATTCGCATATTCTTTTAATGAATCCTTTCATCCATATCTTTTTATCTGATAGGATTTACTTTTCAATAAAGATTAGAATTAATCAATATTTTATATCTTTCCATCTCATAAAACAAACAAAACGACTATAAATCAACTAAATAGACTTAATCCTAAACGACTTTATGCCAAAAAATAAAATATTAATCTTGTTTTCCCATCCCTTATTCGAAAAATCTCATGCGAATAAAGCATTGGTAGAAAATATTCCCAATTCAGAAAACATCACTTTTCATGATTTATATGAGGAATATCCCGATTTTGATATTGATGTAAAACGCGAACAAGCATTGCTAAGTGAGCATGACATCATTATATGGCATCATCCCATGTATTGGTACAGTTGCCCGCCACTAATGAAGCAGTGGATTGA
>CBDUEE010000273.1:0-3428 GCA_965366105.1 uncultured Flavobacterium sp.
TAGGATTTACTTTTGGTCTGATGAGATTTTTAGAATTGAAAATATAAAAAGTGATTATAGAGTACTCCTTTTTAAAGCTTTTAATGATGAAAAAATAATCATACCATTCCCACAGCGAGTAATTCATTCTGTAAATAAGGGGTGATTTTTACTTAAAAATTCATTCTGTTTTGCCACTACTATATTTCTTTTATAAGTGCTTTACCTTATTAAATTTTTATATAAAAACATATTGAAAGCACATGTTATATAGAATTCCTATTGTAGTTATAAGAATTTTAAAAAGTGTTTTGCCTCGATTACTTCAAATTTATAGTAAATTAGTTTAAGCTGTTATTGTTGTCGGAAGATTCTTTTTTTCCCGAATTAAATAAATTCCAATCAATATTAAAATTCCACCCAAAATATACCAAACACTAAATTTTTCTCCATCTAAAATTCCCCAAATTATAGCAACAACGGGTAACAGATAACTGGATATACTAGCAAAAACAGCTGAAGTATTTTGTATTAATTTAAAATACAAAAGCATGGCGATTGCAGTTCCAAATACGGTTAAAAATGCCATATAGAATAATGGTTCTACATAGGTCGGTTGCATTTTAAAAGTTTGAATCATTCCTGTAAAATACAGAATAATGCCAGAAGGAATTGCCCAAAAAGTATAAACAGCTGCAGTTAATTTTACAGCATTTAGATCAGGTAATTTTTCTTTGATTATAAGGGAATTTACAGCATAGGAAGCTCCTGCTAACACGATAAGCATGGCGTATCCAAATTGTGAAGTTGCTGTATTTCCCTCCGAAAAATAAATAAGACTTGTGGCTCCCAAAAAACCAATCATAGCACCAATTACTTGTGTCAATTTACTTTTAATTCCAAAAAGAAGAAAGCCAAAAGCTAAAATAAATATTGGAACCAATGAATCTAATATTCCTGCTAAAGAGCTACTCACTTGTGTTTGTGCAATGGGAAATAAAAACATAGGAAGAAAATTTCCGAAAAAACCAGCAATAATGACCCAAAGTAACGTTCCTCTTTTCATTTGAAAAATTGCTGGAATACCTATTGCTGCAAGTATTATTCCAGAGCCAACGACCCTGATGGCTCCAATTTCATAAGGAGAGAAAACTAAAAGTGATTTTTTTATAAGTATAAAGGAACTTCCCCAAGTTATGGAAATGAATAGTAAAAGAAACCAACGATTATTATAAATTTTATTCATAAATAGTATTTCCTAATATTTTGATCTAAAATAATGTAAAAGAGCCTAGTAGAATATTATATTTTGTACTAGGCTCAATTTATGTTGTTTTATTTAACAATTTTTTATTCTAAAGTTTGTTCACCTCCACCGTTTACGAAAATAGTTTGACCGCTTACCCATTCTGAAATTGGTGCTGCAAAATACAACATTGCACCTGCTATATCTTCCGCTTTACCTAGACGTTTTATAGGGGTGTGTGCTAGCATCACTTTTTCAATTTCTGGCGTAAGTACACTTTCTAATGCTGCAGTTCTTGTAGCACCAGGACCAACTGCATTGATTCGTACTTCTGGGCCAAAATCATGTGCTAAATTTGCCACGGTATGATTTACAGCTGCTTTAGAGCCTCCATAACCACTCATATTTGGACTTTTATTAACACTCGACATCGATGTTGTAAATACAATAGAACCGTAACCATCTTTTTTCATGTAAGGCACTACTAATTGACACAACCTCCAACCGCTAAATACGTTTAATTCGAAATCACGTCTGATGTCATCAACCGAAACTTTAAATGGATTTTCTCTTCCGCCGCCGCCGCCGCCAGCATTGTTTATTAAAATATGCACACCACCTAATTCTTTTACAGTTGTTTCGACTAAATTTACTAAATCTTCATCTTTCAGAACGTTGCATGAAATCGCAATAGCTTTTACGCCCAAAGTTTCGATTTCTTTAGCTGTTTTTTGAGCATCTTCTAAATTGAAATCACCAATAGCAATATTAGCACCATGTTGTGCTAAAATAATAGCGGTTGCTTTTCCAATTCCATTGGCACCACCCGTTACAATAGCAGTTTTTCCTTTTAAATTAAATAATTCTGATGTGTTCATAGGGTATTTTTTAAATGTTTATCTTTTAAATATTGTCTTTCCTTCTTTAATGGTTTCAATCACTTGAATATTTTTGATTTCCATTGGTTTTACTTTCAACGGATTTTTATCTAAAATAACAAAATCAGCTAATTTTCCAACCGATAATGTGCCTTTTAAATTTTCATCAAAAAATTCATAAGCAGCGAAAGAGGTAATGGCTTGTATGGCTAAATAAGGGTTACCTCTTTCGGCTGCGCCAATAATCGCTCCCGAACGAGATACTCGATTTACTGCTGTCCAAATGGTAAAAATTGGATTGATAGGAGTAACCGTAGCATCAGAATGATTTGTTGGTTTTAATCCTAACTTTCTTGCTGTAACCATTGGGCTTAAAAAATTAGCTCTTTCTTTACCTAAATTCTGTACATGAACATCCCCCCAAAAATAAGTATGATTAGTAAAAACGAAGGTTCCATATTGTATTTTACAAATTTATCCAACTGGTCAGGACGTACAAATTGGGAATGAATAACAATGGTTCTTCGGTCTTTATCCAACGGCTGATTTAATTTTTTACATGCTTTTTCGTGAGCTAAAATAACCATGTCAATAGTAGCATCACCATTGCAGTGAATAAACAATTGATTGTGTTTGGCGTAAGCCGTTTCAAATAATTTATTTAAATTCTCCTGAGTTAAGCTTGGTAAACCTCTACAATCATGATGACAACCAGGAACCTCCGTTAAAAAAGGTTTACTAAAAAAAGCTGTTTTCCCTTGAGGAGAACCATCGGCAACTATTTTTGTACCTTGAGTTTTAAAACCGTTTTTGTAGGTTTTAAAGTGTAAAGTAGTATCTGTTAAATTGCTATCTAATTCTGAATATCCTGCTAAAGCAATCAAGTCGATTTTAAATTTACCAGCATTGGCTTGCGATTGAAAAAACTTAATTGCATCTCGACTCGTCATTCCGTCTTGCGCAGTTGTTATCCCATTTGAGGCATAATAATCTTGCGTAGTATCAAAAAATTCTGCTTGTTTAGAGTCTAATTTTTCCATCATCAAACGCACAAAAGGATACATAGCTGTTTCTTGTACTAAGCCAGTTGGATCAGTTGAATTTGGAAATCGAACAATAGTTCCTCCTTCAGGATTTTTTGATGCTGAAGAAACTTTAAGCACTTCAAGTCCTTGCGTATTAGCAACTCCCATGTGCCCGCTGGTATGCTGAAGATAAACTGGATTATTCGGTAACACTTTGTCAATATCTTTTTTGGTAGGATGACGTTTTTCAGTTAATTCACGATCGTCATAACCCCAACCAAAAATCCATTCCCCATCAGG
>CBDUEE010000274.1:0-3410 GCA_965366105.1 uncultured Flavobacterium sp.
AACGTGTTAAAAATAAAACCACCCATCATTTTTAGTAGAGAAAATGCCGCTGATTTTGTAGATAATCTAGATGCTGTATTGGCAAGTTTTTAAATGAATTATAATTTATAATAAAAAAGGCAGCCTAAAAATTAGACTGCCTTTTTGCTTTTTATAAAGTTCTCTTTTGTTTTTCTATAAAATTATGCGCTTGTAATTCTAGTAATTCAGTCGCTTTTTTGCGCTGCAAATCGTAGAGGTTTTTATCTTCGGCAATATCTTGGTACACTTTATCATGCATTGCAGCACTTGTTTTTACCAATAAATCCCGTTGGTATTTGTCTTGTTCTAGAGTTGCTTTTAAACCTGTTTCAAGATCTTCTAGTTTAAAATCGTATTCCCCTTTTGGCGAAAGTAATTTAGCGATAATAGGTGAAGTTTCAATGGCTAAAAATAGTAACATGATAAAAAATGAAGGCAGCCAAGGTAATTTGTCTAACGCATTTATTCTTGCCATTAAGCCATCAAAACCATCAATTATAGGTTGTGTTTCCGTTATTTTTTTATCCAAGTCGGCTTGCAGTAATTTTGATTTACTTTCTTTTTCAGCAATTTTTGCCAAGTTGATTTTTCGAATCGTGTCTAATTGTGCAGCAGCTAAATTATGTTTGGCTATTTTCTCTTTAAAAACAGGACCTTTTCCTAATTTTTTAGTTCCTGCTGTTCCTTCTGCTTCGGTTATATAAGTTTCGTATAACGTGTTTACTTCCTTTTCTTTCTTGGTGATATCCGATTTTAGACTATCTATTTCAGTTTTGTTTTTGTCTAAGTCACTCTTAAAATAATTGGCTACTTCTTTTTTATTAGACAAAGCCATTGCATTTTTTTCTTTTAACAAAACAGTGTTGATTTCTTTTTCGAATATTTTAATTTCCAAAGGCTTAGAAATTACGATGGCAATGATAACGGCCAGAATAATTCGAGGAGTGGCTTGCAAAAATTCACTTCCAAATTTATCTCTTTTACGAATAGTAGAAACTATAAAACGGTCTAGATTAAAAATAAGTAAACTCCAAACAAGTCCAAAGAGCAGTGCGGGATAAACGTTATCAAAAACGGTGAATAAAGCGTACGCACTTGCAATAAAAGCCATAACAGCTGTAAAAAATACCGTTGCGCCAATTCCAACATATTTGGTTTGTTCGCCTTCAGAGCATCCTTCTAAAATGTCCTTGTCGGCTCCAGAGCAAAGAATAAAAAAATGTTTTAACATGATTGATTGTTTTTTGATTGATTGTTTTGCCATTTTATTGATTTGGCTTTTTTATGATTGCAAATTTAACGCCAAAAAATAAAAATAAGTGTAAATAGTTGATATGTTTTTGATTAGCTAATTACTCAAGCCAAAAAAAGCCATTCTTACGAATGGCTTTTTCTTATTTCTGAATTAATAGTATTGCGATTATAGTAAATTTATGATTTCGATTGTGCTACTGGAGCACCGGCCATAATTTCAGCATTGGCAAACTCTTCAAATTTAGCGAAGTTAGTTCTAAACATTTGACCTAGTTCGTTTGATTTAGTGTCGTATAATTTCTCGTCTTCCCATGTGTTTCTTGGATTTAGAATTTCAGCAGGAACATTAGGACAAGATTGTGGAATTGCAATTCCAAATACGCTATGATTTACATATTGAACGTCTTCTAATTCGCCGTTCAAAGCAGCAGTAATCATAGCACGAGTGTATTTCAACTTCATTCTGTTCCCTACTCCGTAAGGTCCACCAGTCCATCCGGTATTGATTAACCAAACTTTTACATCAGCATCTTGAATTTTTTTACTCAACATTTCAGCATATTTTGTGGGATGCAACGGCATAAAAGGCGCGCCAAAACAAGCAGAAAAATTAGGTTGAGGCTCCGTAATACCCGCTTCTGTTCCCGCTACTTTTGCAGTATATCCAGAAATAAAATGGTACGCAGCTTGACCTGGTGTTAATTTAGAAATTGGAGGTAAAATTCCGTAGGCATCAGCAGTAAGGAAAAAAATGTTTTTAGGATTTTTCCCAATAGAACCCGGTTGAATATTGTCAATATGATAAATTGGATAACTAACACGTGTGTTTTGAGTTATAGAAATATCATCATAATCAACTTCATTAGTTTCTTTATTAATCACTACGTTTTCTAAAATGGCTCCTTTTTTAATAGCTCTAAAAATGTCTGGTTCATTCTCTTCAGAAAGATTGATGACTTTTGCATAACAACCACCTTCAAAATTAAAAACGGTATTTTCATTGGTCCAACCGTGCTCATCATCTCCAATTAATTTTCTGTTGGGATCAGCAGAAAGTGTTGTTTTTCCTGTACCGGATAATCCAAAGAATATTGCTGTATCTCCTTTTTCTCCTACATTGGCGCTGCAATGCATTGGTAAAGTATTTTTGTTCACAGGAAGAATGAAGTTCAAAGCAGAGAAAATTCCTTTTTTCATTTCTCCAGTATATCCAGTTCCGCCAATTAGCACAATTTTTTTAGTAAAATCTAAAATTGCAAAATTGCTTTGACGTGTTCCATCAACTGCAGGATCTGCCATAAAACTAGGAACACATAACAAAGTCCATTCTGTTTTAAAGTTTTCAAGTTCTTTTAATTCAGGTCTTAAAAACATATTAAAACAAAATAAATTTGCCCAAGGAGTTTCTGTAATTACTCGAACATTTAGTCTGTAATTAAGATCTGCACATACATAAGAGTCTCTTACGTAAACTTCTTTATTTGATAAATAAGCAGTAACTTTTTTATATAAAGCATCAAATGCTTTAGGTTCAAAAGGAATGTTTACTTTTCCCCACCAAACTTGGTTCTCTGTAATACTGTCTTTTACAATAAAACGATCTTGGGGAGAACGCCCAGTATATTCGCCAGTATTAATTGCTAATGCGCCATTTGAAATTTCAATTCCTTGACCTAATGCAATTGTTCTTTCGTGTAATTCGTTGGCTGATAATTGGTAATGAATCTTTGCGTTTTCAATTCCTATGTCTTCCAGCGAAATCGATTGCGTAAACGGTGTGTTATTATTCATAAAATTATGTGTTGTGTAGTTTAATTTATCGAGTGTAAAAATAGAAATTATATTTCAGATATGTTTTGATTATCTTAGTTTTATGATTTTTTGTTATAATAATTCAATAATAGTACTCCCCAGGCAACTATTAGTAAGAGCCCGCCTATGGGCGTTACAAAACCAATTATCTTGAAATCAAATGAGGTAAGGTCGTTTGTTGCCAATAAATAAATAGATCCTGAAAATAAAAATACTCCCGAAATAGTCAGATAGTAGATTTTTTTCTTTATTTTTTCTGGTAAATCAGTTAAAGTTCCAATAAATAATAAAAATAGCGCATGGTACATTTGGTATCGTACTCC
>CBDUEE010000275.1:0-3393 GCA_965366105.1 uncultured Flavobacterium sp.
TGTCTTAATAGTTAAAAAATATATTATGAAAAGATTTATCGGTTTTATAAAAAAAGAATTCTATCATATTTTTCGGGACAGACGCTCCTTATTTATTCTTTTTGGGATGCCAATAGCTCAAATTTTGCTATTTGGTTTTGCTATTACAAACGAAATTAACAATGTTGATATTGCTATTTTAGATCATTCTAATGATGAGGAAACGCATAAAATTATTGACAAAATAAAAGCATCACCTTATTTTAAAATCGAAAATCAAATTGATAATGAAAAAGATATTGAATCCGAATTTAAAAAAGGGAAAGTAAAAGCAGTGCTCATTTTTGAACCCAATTTTAGTAAAAATTTAGGAACCAAAAAAGTAGCAACCCTTCAAGCCGTTACCGATGCTACCGAACCAAATGTAGCAAATACAATAGCGAATTATACAGCAGCAGTAATTCAAAATTATCAATCACACAAAAGCAAATCGAAGAGTAATCAAGTTAATGTAGCGGTACAATCAAGGATGTTTTATAATCCAGAACTAAAAAGTGTTTTTAATTTTGTTCCAGGAGTTATGACAGTTATTTTAATGCTGGTTTCAGCCATGATGACCTCTATTTCTATTACACGCGAAAAAGAATTAGGTACGATGGAGATACTTTTAGTTTCTCCCTTAAAACCTTTTCAAGTAATTATTGGAAAAGTATTTCCTTATATTTTTCTATCAATTATTAATGCTATTGTAATCTTATTATTAGGGTTTTTTGTTTTCAAAATGCCTATAAATGGCAGTCTTTTCTTGTTGATGTTTGAAAGTATTCTTTTTATAATATCAGCACTTTCATTGGGAATATTAATTTCTACCATTTCAAATTCTCAACAAACCGCCATGATGCTTTCGCTAATGGGATTGATGTTACCTGTTATTATTCTCTCTGGCTTCATTTTCCCGATCAGCAGTATGCCAATGCCTATGCAAGTTATAAGCAACATTATTCCCGCAAAATGGTTCATTATCATAGTAAAAGCCATTATGCTTAAGGGAGTTGGAATTCAATATATCTGGAAAGAAACCCTTGTCTTAATTGGTATGACAGTATTTTATATCGCTGTGAGTATAAAAAAATATAAAATTAGATTAGAATAAAAATAGAACTACTAATTGTACTTATTATTTTTTAAATGAAAACAATATTATTCATCATACAAAAAGAATTTAAGCAAATTTTTAGAGATAAAAATATGCTTAAGCTTATATTTATTTTGCCCATTTTACAATTACTAATTTTGTCGAATGCGGCTACATTTGATGTCAAAAACATCAACATTAGCTTTGTTGATAATGATCAAAGTACGGAATCAAGGCAATTAATCCAATCGTTTAAAGCTTCTTCTTATTTTAAAATCACAACTCCATTCTTCTCTGAAAAAGAAGCGGTAGAAGAAATGCAAAAAGGAAATACGGACATTATTGTTAACATCCCTGTTCACTTTAATCGTGACCTACAAAGTGTACAAAAAACAAGTATTTCCGTAACCATAAATGCAATTGATGCCGCAACGGCTGGCATTGAAAATGTATATGTGTCACAGATCATCAATTCATTCAATAGAAGTATTCTAACAAAGCCTGACTACTTGTCTGATAATAAGGAAACTCCAGAAAACATACTTGTGATTCCCTCTTTTTGGTACAATAAAACCCTCAATTACAAAACCTTTATGGTTCCTGGTATTCTAGTTTTGTTAGTCACTATGCTCACTTTATTTTTGTCCTCGATGAATATTGTTAAAGAAAAAGAATTGGGAACATTAGAACAAATAAATGTCACTCCAATAAAAAAATACCAGTTCATAATTGGCAAACTTTTCCCTTTTTGGGTATTAGGATTGGTCATTTTAACGGTAGGTTTAATAATTTCAAAAGTAGTGTTTGATGTTCCTATGTTAGGCAATATTTTGCTAGTCTATCTTTTTACATCCGTTTATTTACTTTTAGTCTTAGGAATCGGACTTTTTATATCAAATCATACCGATACGCAACAACAAGCCATGTTTATAGCTTGGTTTTTTATGGTGATTTTTATTTTGATGAGTGGTTTATTTACTCCAATTGAAAGTATGCCAAAATGGGCGCAAAATATTACATTGATAAACCCAATTCGTTATTTTGTTGAAGTCATGCGAATGGTGATGCTTAAAGGCTCTGGATTTTCTGACATTATTCCTCAGTTTGTAATTATTAGTTTGTATGCTGTTTTAATGAATGGACTCGCGGTATGGAGTTATAGAAAAACAAACTAGCTTTTAATTTTCGTTTATATTAATCAAAAGGATATCTGTTTTAAAAGCTTAACAATCTTTTGCTGCAAAAAAACTTTTTTAGCTAAAAATAGTGGCAGTTTTAATTATTATTGTTTTAACAAATTTACAAACATCAATAAAAGTCATTTCGAATAAAATTGAAAGAGACTCTTTTTAGTGTTTTAATCACGGGCGGTTTGACTTTAAAACTTAATCCAAACTGTTTAAAACTTGACAATAAAAAATATTTTATTTCTTTAAAGTCACTCAAAAACAATGGTCATCCTGATTTTATTTAGAGATATGTTTTGTGACTTATTGCCAAATAACAAACAAAAAAATCGGTAAGATCATATTCCTTCATAGCCTTATTTATTTTATAATTTATTAAAAATAAGATACTTATATCTATTTTAAGACTCAAAATATACGTAAATTAGTAGTAGGTTTAAAAAAAACAACTTCAATAAGTGTGAATCAAAATTTTTAAAATATAAGAAAATGGAAACTACAAAAACAATTTATCAATTACATGAAGAACACAAAGCATGGTTAAACAAGCTTCTGTTTTACAAAGATGAACTTTGCATTATGGAGAAACGAATTTTGGATATAGCAGAAAAAAATACTTCGAAAGAGGTCCTTTCATTAGTCGATCATTTCAACAATCAAATCAGCATTCAAAGAGAACAAATTGATATCTTAAATCATGATGTAAAAAGTCATGAATCTTTTCTTAATGCAGCCATCCATAAAAATAGTCATGATATAGAAAATGAAAAATTTTTAGATCATCACAACCACCGAGAAAGTATAGCCGTCTTCGAAAAATTATTTAAAGAGCTAAGAGAAGAGTTAATTGATTTTTTATCAAAGTGGATGTAAATCATAAAAGAAGTCATAGAAACATTTGATCTTTTTTTAGAGTAATTTTCCGTTTATCATTTCAAGAAGCAGTGTGAAATTATTTTTCACACTGCTTCTTGAATTACAAACAAATTTCAAGAAATTTAGTTTTAAAGGAAACTATTTTAAAAATAGAGCTATTAGCATAATTTGCTACATTAAACGTTAAATAGTACTGAAATTCTCTTAAAAATTATT
>CBDUEE010000276.1:0-3387 GCA_965366105.1 uncultured Flavobacterium sp.
TAAACAGAAAATCGCTACTCAAATATACGTAATTATTCTCTCGATTATCAATTGTAAAAGCTTTAGTTTACTTGTTTTGTCGGTTTTTACCCTTAAAAAATCGATTTAGAAAAATATAATAGGATTGTAGTATTTCTGAAAAGATATCTTTACTACTTAGCAACTGTTTTTTTGTAAAACCTAAAAACAAGAATCTTTAAACGAATATCTTAGATATTTGAAAAATAATAAATAGGATATAAACAGCAATAAACTAACTTTCGTATAAACGCAATCTATTTTTAACTGAAATTAATTCGTTTTGTAATGACTCCATTTTTTGTAACAAATTGAAAACAACATCAATTCCTTCCGTATTAACGTCTAAATCTTGATGAATATGAATCATTTTTTCGATCTCAAATATGGCATGAGAATTAATGTAGGAGGTGGTTTCAACTGTTTTTATTTCGAGTAAGCCCATTTCGCTAAGATTCATGAAAAATGACATTTCTACATGGTAATGGGAACATAACTCTGGGATCGGGATTAAGTTTTCTAGATTCATGAGGTTCTTATTTTAGAGAGTTCCGTAAATAATTCTTTTTCTTTATCAGAAAGATTAGTTGGGATTTGTATTTGATAAGTAAGGTACAAATCACCAAATTCTGCTTCTTTTTTGTAAACAGGAAATCCTTTTCCTTTTAGTTTGACTTTAGTTCCATTTTGAATTCCTGGTTTTACGGTCAGTTTTACTTTCCCATCAAATGTGTCTGCGGTAATTTCACCACCTAATACAGCTGTATATAAATCCAGATCTACAGTACTGTAAAGATTGTGTTTGTCTAGTTTAAAATTAGTGTGGTTTTCTATCGTGAATGTAATGTATAAATCGCCTTTTGGACCATTACCGGAACCATCGCCACCTAATCCGCTAATTTTTATTTTTTGTCCATTTTCAACTCCAGCAGGTATATTAATTCGGATATTTTTACCATTTATAGTCAACGTTCTTTTATGAGTAGTATATACGTCTTTAAGATCTAGATTTAGTTCAGCATTAAAATCCTGTCCCTTATACTGTGCATTTCTTCGACCACCACCCGAGGAACGACCACCAAACATAGATTCAAAAAAATCAGAGAAATCGCCACCATCATTATATCCTCCTTGTTGACCATTACCTTGGTATTGCTGTTGTTGTTTCGACTTTTCAAATTGTTCTCCATGTTGCCAGTTTTCACCATATTCATCATATTTTTTTCGGTTTTCTACGTGGCTTAGTACTTCATTCGCTTCATTTAATTCTTTAAATTTTCTTTCTGCTTCCTTGTCATTTGGATTTAAATCGGGATGGTATTTACGAGCGAGTTTTCGGTACGCCTTTTTAATTTCGGTTTCGGTTGCTTTTTTGTCCACTTCAAGAACTTTATAATAGTCTATAAATGCCATTGTCAATTTTTTTTTAGAAGTTGTAGTTATTCGATTTGAAAAAAGCCAGAAATAATAAGATATATAGTATTAGAGGATCATTTGTTATATCAAATTTAATCAATTTTTTAGTTTAAAGCCTTAAGAAAGTATTTTATTACAATTAATTATAAAAAAAACCTCGCTTACAGATTAGATTTGTAAGCGAGGTTTATATATGTTTTTAAAGGATAATTTTAAACTTAAAATTTACTTATGTATTGGAAAATTGGCCTCAAAAATTTTAAATCGGATGTCTAAATCATTTACTAATTGTTTTTTTACAGCGGTCTCTTTTATAAAACTATAATTAATACTATTGTAAACAAATTGTTTAATATCAGAATAAGAAATGTCTTTGTATCGTTTGGCTAACAAGACATATTGCTCGGTCATATTAGTACGCAAAATTCCAGCATCGTCAGTACTGATTATTATGGGAACACCAAATTCTTTATACAATGTCAAAGGATGACGGCTGTCTTTTACTTTCAAAATAAATTCATTACTTACTAAATTGATTTCAATAGGAATTAATTTTTTAGCCATGTAACGTAATAAATCGTAAGAATCTTTCTCATAAGCCATGGCAACACCGTGACCAATACGATTTGCTCCTGCAGTATACACAGCTGCTCCAATATGCCAAGTTAGTTCCTCCGGTTGCACTAGACCAAGAGTAAGCTCGCCAGCATGCATGGTGTATTTTACATTTGGATAACGAGAATGACAGTATTTAAACATTACCATGTGCAACCAATAATCCTTCATCGAGGTTTCACCGTCTTCTGGAGAAACAATATTTACCCCTGCCATTAGCGGACTACTATCTGCTGAAATAAATGCGATTACTAAATTTTTGAATAAATCTACAGGCTCCATAAAACGCAATACGAAATTTTGATAACGCATTGTAAATCGGGAATCATCAATTTTTAAATCCTTATGTAGTTTGGCTACAAAATTAGTATTAAAGTCTTTTGCATACGCTGCAGCATCTTTTTTGAGTAATGCATTGCAAACAGAATCCAATGATTGTATGACTGCCTTTTCATCTTTTACTAAAGCTAATTTTCGCAATTTAGAATTAAATTTGGTCAAATCATCTGTATTCATTGTAGTAGGAATCGTAGACAATTGCGTTTCAATATAACTTACGTTTTCTGAAATCGCTCTGTTTTTTAATTCTAATAAACCGCTACCAAAATTTCCCTTAATTGCTGGTTCGAACTTCATAAAGGATTCAAAAAACAACTTATCTGATGGATAATCAACATAATTATAGTCTTTTACAGACCATTTTTGCATAATTTTTTGTTTGTAAGCATCTAATGTTCCCTTATTTTTCAATGTAGAAAAGTGTTCCCAGTTTCCATTAGCTGGTTTATCTTTTAAAACATCCATCGTTTCAATATTTAGATAAAAATCATCAGTAATAGCACGTTCTAGTAAAGGTTCTGCATATATAGAACCAGAATAATGGTGGTGCAAGTCGCCACCTTTTGGCATTTGAGAAAAGAAAGCTGTTAAGGCAACTTCATTATCTCTAATTTTTTCAAAGTATTCATTCGTAGATTGAGAATAAGTACTTGTTAAGAAAAAAGCGAAGAATAAAGTATATAATAATTTCATAGGTTTTTTTTTCAATGTTTGAAAAATTGGCTTTTTATTAAAAAATTAGTCAAAGATGAATGTTTTTGATTGAATTTGAAAATTTAAAGACCAAACTCTTATTTTTTTATAAAATTTTTAAGTAGGGTCAAATTTAAGTAATTCAAATATCCGTTTGGAGAAAGGGTTAAAAAGTTTTAATTTTGCTTTTCCAACAAAAATGATTCACCCAAATATTCTTTCCTGATTTAAAGTTTTATATCAAAGAATTTACCAAAAAAAATTATATCTAATATTTCTGATGCGATTTCTGATGAGGAAAGTGTA
>CBDUEE010000277.1:0-3375 GCA_965366105.1 uncultured Flavobacterium sp.
ACAAATTATAAAATCGTAACACCATAATGCACATAGCAATAGCAGGAAATATAGGATCTGGAAAAACAACTTTAACAAGTTTACTAGCCAAACACTTTAAATGGGAACCCCATTTTGAAGATGTAGTCGACAATCCCTATTTAGATGATTTTTACCATCAAATGGAACGATGGTCCTTTAATTTACAAATTTATTTCTTGAACAGCCGTTTCCGTCAGGTGAAACAAATTCGTGAAAGTGGTAAAAAAATCGTTCAAGACCGAACTATTTATGAAGATGCGCATATTTTTGCTCCCAATCTTTATGCCATGGGTTTGATGACAAATCGTGATTTTCAAAATTATTCCTCTCTTTTTGAATTAATGGAAGAAACGGTTAAAGCACCTGATTTATTAATCTATTTAAGAAGCTCTATTCCTAATTTAGTAGGTCAGATTCAGAAAAGAGGACGTGATTACGAAAACTCTATTTCGATTGATTACTTAAGTCGTTTAAACGAACGTTATGAAGGCTGGATTCAGACCTATGACAAAGGAAAATTAATGATTATAGATGTTGATAATATCAATTTTGTAGATAATCCTGAAGATTTAGGAAATATTTTCAATAGGATTGATGCGGAGTTAAACGGGTTGTTTTAGAACCCTCTCCTCAATCTTCTAAAATGCTTCGTTCCTCGTAAGGTCAGGATAAGGAGAAGCAAGTGGGATTATTGTATTTAAAAAATACATTTAACATTTTATAAAAAACACTCTATTTTATAGAACTACTAAACAAATAAAAATGCCTCACTCTTAATTTATATAGAGTGAGGCACTTTTTTTTAGATCTTTGCCAAAGTTTGGAACTTTGACAAAGATTATATTCAGAACTTTAAAAAAGTGGATTCAGACTTTATCGTAAAGCATCAATTTTTGCTTGAACTTCGGCATCCGTTCCTTCAAATTTATTAACTTCTTCTTTTCCATTTATAATTGTTGTAACCGTTGCAGTTACTTTACCATCAATATTTGTTTTTTCTATAGCAACTTCTTTAGAAGTGGTCGAATTTTCTGAAACAGCAGTTGTCATTTCTGAAGCTATAGGCTCTTTATCAGAAACGGTATGGCTTCCTTCTCCTAAAATTGGAGCAATTACTAAACCAATCAAACAGGTTAATTTTATCAAAATGTTCATTGATGGTCCAGAAGTATCTTTGAAAGGATCACCAACAGTATCACCAGTTACTGCCGCTTTATGCGCATCAGAACCTTTATAGGTCATTTCACCATTAATCATTACACCAGCTTCAAAAGATTTTTTAGCATTATCCCAAGCACCTCCAGCATTATTTTGAAAAACTGCCCAAAGCACTCCAGACACAGTAACTCCAGCCATATAACCCCCTAGCATTTCGGCTACTAATTGGTTATTATCTCCATAAACTAATTTTCCTAAAATTACAATCGCAATAGGGAAACCAATAGTTAAAACACCAGGAAGCATCATTTCTCGTAAAGCGGCTTTAGTAGAAATATCAACACATTTTGCATATTCTGGTTTTCCAGTTCCTTCCATAATTCCTGGAATTTCTCTAAACTGACGACGTACTTCATACACCATATCCATTGCTGCTTTTCCAACAGAATTCATTGCCAATGCTGAGAAAACTACAGGTATCATTCCACCCACAAACAACATGGCTAAAACGGGTGCTTTAAAAATATTAATACCGTCAATTCCTGTAAAAGTTACATAAGCCGCAAATAAAGCCAATGAAGTCAATGCTGCTGAAGCAATTGCAAATCCTTTTCCAGTTGCTGCTGTTGTGTTTCCTACCGAATCTAAAATATCAGTTCTGGTACGCACTTCTTTTGGTAATTCACTCATTTCTGCAATTCCACCTGCATTATCTGATATTGGTCCAAAAGCATCAATTGCTAGTTGCATTGCTGTAGTTGCCATCATCGCCGAGGCTGCTAAAGCTACACCGTAAAATCCAGCCAAAGCATACGTTGACCATATTGCTGCAGCAAATAATAAAACGGTTGGAAAAGTCGAAATCATTCCAGTGGCTAATCCAGCAATTACATTTGTTCCTGCACCTGTAGATGATTTTTGAACGATTGCCATAACAGGCTTTGTCCCTAATCCTGTATAATATTCGGTAACGGATGAAATAGCTCCGCCAACAAATAATCCGATTAATGAAGCATAGAAAACTCTCATTGAAGAAATATCTTGTAACCCTTCTCCAAAGAAACTCATTTTCATAGTTGTTGGTAACATCCATTGAATTAAGAAAAAACAAGCTATTGCAGTAAGTACAATTGAAACTCAGTTTCCTATATTTAATGCTTTTTGAACTTGAGGTTCTTTAGCATTGTCATCAGTGATTTTAACTAACATTGTTCCAATGATGGAAAATAATATTCCAAAACCAGCAATTGCCATTGGTAATAAGATTGGTCCAATCCCGCCAAACCCTTTATCAACAATATTACCACCCATGTCCTTAATAACATAGTTTCCTAAAACCATTGCTGCTAAAACGGTGGCAACATAAGAGCCAAATAAATCAGCACCCATTCCGGCAACGTCACCTACATTATCTCCAACATTATCTGCAATAGTTGCAGGATTTCTTGGGTCATCTTCTGGAATACCAGCTTCTACTTTACCTACTAAATCCGCTCCTACGTCGGCAGCTTTTGTATAAATTCCTCCTCCAACACGTGCAAACAATGCGATAGATTCAGCTCCTAAAGAAAATCCCGCTAATGTCTCTAATACGATTGTCATTGTCTCTGTGTCTTTCCAAACACCACCAGAAAGTATTTGAAATAAAATGATAAAAAAAGCTGTTAAACCAAGAACCGCTAAACCAGCAACTCCTAGTCCCATTACAGTTCCACCGCCAAAAGAAACTTTTAATGCTTGTGGCAAACTCGTACGAGCAGCTTGTGTAGTACGAACATTTGTTTTTGTTGCAATTTTCATTCCCATATTTCCAGCCCAAGCCGAAAATATTGCTCCAAAAATAAAGGCTACTACTATTAATAAATGGGTTTTTACTCCTGGAATAAAAGTAATGCCTGCTAAAACAATACTTGCTCCGACAACGAAGAAAGCCAACAACCTATATTCTGCTTTTAAAAAGGCCAAAGCTCCTTCATATATGTAATCTGAAATCTCTTTCATCTTACCATCACCAGCGTCTTGTTTTAAAACCCACGCTCTTTTATACATCATAAAAATAAGCCCAATTATTGCCATAATTATTGGCACATAAATCATTATTGAATCCATAATTCTAGTTTGGTTTTTAGTTAAATTGATATTGTAACTTAACGAAAATAAACAAAAAAGCAATACTCTTAACGGAGTATTGCTTTT
>CBDUEE010000278.1:0-3335 GCA_965366105.1 uncultured Flavobacterium sp.
TTACTTCCTGATCATGTTGCGAATCAAATTGCTGCTGGAGAAGTGGTTCAAAGACCTGCTTCGGTGGTCAAAGAATTACTTGAAAACGCAGTCGATGCGAGGGCAACCGATATTAAGTTAATTATCAAGGATGCAGGGAAAGCATTGGTACAAGTTATAGACAATGGTTTAGGAATGAGTGTTACTGATGCGCGTTTGTGTTTTGAACGTCATGCTACATCCAAAATTCGTCAAGCCGAAGATTTATTTTCGTTACACACCAAAGGTTTTCGTGGTGAAGCATTAGCATCTATTGCGGCAATTGCACACGTAGAAATGAAAACTAAGCAAGATCAAGAAGAACTTGGAACACACATTGTTGTCGAAGGAAGTAAGTTTGTATCACAAGAAGCAGCTGTTTTACCAAAAGGGACTTCGTTTGCGGTAAAAAATTTATTCTTTAATATTCCTGCAAGACGCAATTTCTTAAAGTCAGATACAGTTGAATACCGCCATATAATTGATGAATTTCAACGTGTTGCTTTGGCACATCCAAAAATCCATTTTACATTTTATCACAATGGGAGTGAAATGTTCAATTTGTCTCCTTCAACTTTACGACAAAGAATTGTTGCTGTTTTTTCTGGTAAAACTAATGAAAAGTTAATACCTGTTCAGGAAGAAACTGAAATTATAACGATTGAAGGATTTGTTAGTAAGCCTGAATTTGCTAAAAAGAGTCGTGGCGAACAGTTTTTCTTTGTCAATGATCGTTTTATAAAAAGTGGTTATTTGCACCATGCGGTCCTGGCCGCGTATGATGGAATTTTGAAAGATGGAACGCAACCTAGTTATTTTTTGAATTTAACGCTACCGCCAAATACCATAGATATTAACATTCATCCTACTAAAACGGAAATAAAGTTTGATGATGAGCAGGCTTTGTACGCTATTTTGAGAGCTTCAGTAAAGCATGGTTTAGGTCAGTTTAATGTAGCACCAGTTTTAGATTTTGATCGTGATTCAAATTTAGATACACCGTATCATTACAAAGATTTAGATGGAGAAACGCCTACTATTCAAGTGGATGGCAGTTTTAATCCATTTTCTGAAGACAAACCAAGCAAGCAGTTCTCTACCTATAGAAAACCAGAATCAACTGCAAATTGGGAAAGTTTGTATGTAGGATTAAAACAAATTCCTGATGAGATAGAACATCTTAGTTTTGAAAATGAAGAGATGACTTCCTCTTTATTTAATGATGAAGAGATCGAACAATCTGTTCATAAAACGTATCAAATTCATAAAAAATATATTATTTCTTCGATAAAATCTGGGATGGTAATCGTAGATCAGCAACGTGCTCATCAGCGTGTTTTGTATGAGCAGTTTCTAGTAAATATGACCGTTCATCAAGCTTCGAGCCAGCAATTGTTGTTTCCATTGAATTTGTTTTACTCGACAAGCGAAATGGAACTTATAGCTGGATTAAAACTTTCGTTAATGAATACCGGTTTTGTTTTTGAAGAAAATAATATAGATCACATTGTCATTTCAGGAATTCCTGTCAATGTTACCGAAAGCGAGGTGTCTATTATTTTCGAACAATTATTAAGTGATTTACAAGATGGAGTTCCCGAAAGTAGTTTTAGCCAAAATGATACAATAGCTAAATCTATGGCTAAAAGTTTAGCGGTTAAAACAGGAAAACATCTTACAGAAAAAGAACAAGAAACTTTGGTAAACGGGCTTTTTGCTTGTAAAGATCCCAATGTGTCCCCATTTCATAAACCCACTTTCATCACTATGCGTGTGGAAGATTTAGATAAAAAATTTGCAATATGAGAAATGTAACTGAAACGGTTAAACAATTAATTATTATTAATGTATTATTTTTTGTTGGAACTTTAGCATTAGGTGATGTAGCCTACAAATATTTAGCTTTGTATTTTCCTGAAAATCCTAGCTTTCAATTATGGCAGCCAATATCACATATGTTTATGCATGGCGGATATATGCATATTTTCTTTAATATGTTTGCATTGTATTCTTTTGGGTCTGCTTTAGAAAGTATTTGGGGGAGTAAGAAATTCTTATTCTTTTATATTTCTTGTGGTTTGGGAGCAGCCTTGTTGCATACAGCGGTAAATTATTACTATTTTGAAAATGGTTTGAGTACTCTTATCGCAAACGGATTCCAGAAACAAGAGGTTTTGCAAATCTTGAATGAAGGTAAAATCAATATTAGATGGAAGGAAATCCTATCGGTTTCTGATTTTCAAAATTTCACAAGTGCTTATATGGGAACTGCAGTTGGAGCCTCGGGAGCTATTTACGGTACCATTGTAGCTTTTGCATTTATGTTTCCAAATGCTGAGTTGGCTTTGATGTTTATTCCTGTCCCTATTAAAGCTAAATATTTTGTTCCAGGTTTAGTTCTTATCGATTTGTATTTAGGAATTTCTGGACAATCTATTTTTGGAGGTGGCGGAATAGCCCATTTTGCTCACGTTGGTGGTGCATTGTTTGGTTTTATCATTATGTGGTATTGGAAGAAAAACCAGTTCAATCAAAATCGTTGGAATTAAACTAAATTTTTTAAGTCATACCACCAATAATTTGGTTTTGTAAATTTAAGCTGTTTTGGTCTAATTAATAAAAATATGTTTTTTTCCACAAAGGCACTAAGCCACAAAGGTTTTACCTACTTTAATTTACAAAAAACTAAAAAATAGTATTTGTGTCTTTGAGTTTTCGTGGCAAACGAATGACTGATTCACGCAAATCGTGAGAGAACCGAATTTTAATCCATAAAAAGTATGAATATAATTGACGACTTAAAATTGCAGTATAAAACGGGGGGAATAGTAATTAAGCTAATCTTCTGGAATGCTGCATTATTTATACTTCCATGGCTATTTTTTGCCTTTATGTCTTTGGTAAGCATCAATATCGATTATGTTCAATATGTAAGTTTGTCTTCTAATCCCGCTGACTTGTTATGGAAACCATGGTCGTTAATCACCTATGCTTTTTTTCATAGCGGAATCATGCACATTCTTTTCAATTTAATTGTTTTAAATTTTGCGGGTCGATTGTTTATGACTTATTTCACGGGCAAGCAATTGTTAGGTTTATACATCTTGAGCGCTATTTTTGCTGGAATTATCTATATTTTAGTATTTTATATTCTAAATATTAATGCACCTATTGTTGGTGCATCTGCTGCTATTATGGCTATTCTAGTTGCAACGACTACTTATCAGCCTTTAATGGATCTTCGATTATTAATTATTGGAAATGTCAAATTGTGGCATGTAACGGCCGTAATTATTATTGTTGACTTGATGCAAATC
>CBDUEE010000279.1:0-3319 GCA_965366105.1 uncultured Flavobacterium sp.
TTTATGGTTTAGATGATGTACTTACTTTATATAGAGGTACGATTCGAAAAGTAGGGTTTTCTAAGGCTTGGAATATGTTCGTACAACTGGGCATGACAGATGATAGCTATGTTATGGAAGATTCTGAAAACATGAGTTATAGAGAATATGTTAATTCCTTTTTGCCGTATCATCCAACTGATTCTGTCGAAATCAAGATGCGTTTAATTCTAAAAATTGATCAAGATGATATTATGTGGGACAAACTTTTAGAATTAGACTTGTTCAATAGTAATAAAATTGTAGGCTTAAAAAATGCTACTCCCGCTCAAATATTAGAAAAAATATTAAATGATAGCTGGACTTTGCAACCTGAAGATAAGGACATGATTGTGATGTACCACAAATTTGGATTTGAATTGGAAGGTGAAAAACAACAGATTGATTCTAAAATGGTCTGTATTGGAGAAGATCAAACCTATACTGCTATGTCAAAAACGGTTGGTTTGCCAGTTGCTATGGCCACTTTATTAATACTCAACGGAAAAATCACAACTCCAGGTGTTCAACTTCCTATTCGGAGAGAAGTATATTTGCCTATTTTGAAAGAGTTGGAAGAATATGGTGTTGTTTTTAAAGAGCAAGCTATGTCATACTTGGGATATAATCCCGATAAGAATTTTAATTAGTTTTTTAGTTTTTTTAGTTTGTTAAATCCGCTTCCTTAGAAGCGGATTTTTTGTTTTATTGATAAGAGTGAACCGTTATTGGTAAGCTGTATAGTACTCGAACCGGATCATTGTTTACTTTGCCTGGCGTCCATTTTGGACATAGATTCATGACTCTTATGGCTTCTTCTCCAGTTCCGTAACCAAAGTCTCTTATGCTTTTGATTTCTGTTATGCTTCCATCCTTTTCTATAATAAAGGTTATGTAAACTCTTCCTTTTGCTTTAGCGTCTAACATCTCTTTTGAAATAGTAAAATTCTTTCCTACAAACTTATAAAATTCCTTTATACCTCCGGGAAAATCTGGGTTTTCAGAAATTTCACTTGAATTATAGATTTCACCTTCTGCTTTTTTTACTTTTTGATTTTCAGGACTATAAACGTCTATTTCAATAATCTCCGCAGCTCCTTTTTTTAATTCAGTGCTTAATTCTTCGTTTGTTGGTAATCCTTTCTTTTTTGAAAGAATGGAAGGGACAGCTTTTTCTTCAATAGGAGTCAAATCAGCATATTTTTTTTCTGATACAATTTTTCCGTTTTTATCTTTAATTTTAAAGGTAGTTTTCTCGTAGTATTTACTAAATATACCTTCTGATTTCTTGTTAATTGTTGTTTTTGCTTTTTTATCTTGTGCTACAACTTTAGTGGTTAATGAAAATACTAATGCAGTTAATACTGGGATTATAATTCCCTTTTTTAACAAAGCTCTTGTTACTGATGTGGTTTTTGTCATCATAATTAATCGTTTTTTAGTTACTGAATAGTTCAAATTACTGGCCAAGTAATAGGTTGGGTTCGCGTTTGCCTTTGCAATCAATAAGTTTTGGTAAAACGGAACATTGTTATAAGATTCTACCACTTTCTCATCTGCGAGGAATTCGTGGTTAAGTTGTATGGCTTTTTTATAAAAAATTAAAATAGGGTTGAACCAAAATAAAACTTTCAAGGTTTCTATAAATAGAATGTCCAAAGTGTGTTTTTGTTTAACATGAATTAGTTCGTGCGTAAATAATTCGGGTTCAATTTTTCTACTATTATATTCCGTTTCATTGATGAAAATGTTATTTAAGAAAGTATACGGAAGCGTTTGCTCTTTTACCAAAACCAATTTTGAGTTCTGGTATGCAATACTTTCAATCGATTTTGCTTTCTTGTGTAATTTTAATATATTTCTAGCGAAGCGAATGAGCAGAATTGAAGTGATTATACCGTACAAAGTGTACATGGAATAAAGCCAATAATTTACGGAATCATCTATAATTGCTATGGTTTCTCCTTCTATTTTGATGTTGCTTTGGGTTCTAATAGGAGTGGTGATTTCTTGAATCACTTCAATAGTTATAAAAGGCACTATGAATGAAAAAACTATGGCGAATAATAAGTAAAACCTATTAAAATGATGCATCTTTTCGTTTTCTAATAGCAAATGGTACACGATTAATAATACAAGTAATGATGCAGTCGATTTGAATATAAAGTCTATCATTTTTTCTTATTTTGAATGGCACGATCTACTATTTTTTTGAGTTCTTCCAATTCTTTCTCTGACAAATTCGTTTCATTGGTGAAGAAAGAAGCAAATTGTGATGCGGAGTTGTTAAAGAAGTTCTTTATTAATCCGTTAACTTGTTTAGAGAAATAAGCGGTTTTTTCTACTAATGGATAATATTCACGAGAATTTCCATACTCTTTAAAAGCCACAAAATTTTTGTCGATCATTCTTTTTAATAACGTTGCTACAGTTGTAGTTTTTGGCTTGGGCTCAGGATAAGCTTCAAGTAAGTCTTTCATAAAAGCTTTGTCGAGCTTCCAGAGATGTTCCATTAATTGTTCTTCGGCGTTAGTGAGTTGCTGCATTTTTTTATTTTTTAATTATCTTTTCAGAAATAAGATCCCCTTTATCGTATTTTTTTAGGGCTATTAACTTTCCTTTATTATTATAGAATTTCCAATTCCCGTTATAATACCAATGCATGTATTTTGACGAATTATCTAAGACTGAAATCCCTTTTGATTGGATTTTTCCATTTTCGTAATAAATTCGGGTATAACAATTGTTGTTTTTGTATTTTTCTCTTTTAATTAATTTATTGTTTAAGAAATAACTCCATTTTTTTACTGGATCATCATTTTTATAGTATCCAGTAGATTTATAGTTAGCGCTATCTTGTCTGTAATTTTCTATCCAAAGACCTTCTCTTTTTTTGTTTACTTTTTGGTTGATTATTGGAGTTTTACAGCAACAGATAGTTAACAGTAAAAAAATAAAAAGGGAACTATTTTTTTTCATACCAAATATAATTGCTCTACAAAAGAAGTTATTGCTCTACAAATGTAGAGTAATTTTTTAATTAACCAAGTTTTTTGCTTTTTATTTTGATTTTGAGCGTTTTAAAGGCTAAAATACTTTTGTTTCTAAAACGATTTGCACTTTTTTAATAAGAATGATGTGGAAGTATCTTTATTTGGATTCGAATTTCAGAGCTTGAGTTTGTGATCTAAAAGATTTTAATTTGAATAAAATCTTTAGATTCTTTTAAGAAAAATAAACACTAAAGGGGTTTTATTTGTGCTAAATTTGTGTAAATAATTAATCAAAACAACTACTATGA
>CBDUEE010000280.1:0-3302 GCA_965366105.1 uncultured Flavobacterium sp.
AAATGTTAACGGATATTTAATGCTTGGCAAAGCCGAAAGTATTGGACCAACCTCTCAGTTGTTTACATTAACAAGTAATAAATTTAAAATCTACTCTCGAAAAAATGATGTAGGATTGAAAAAGATACTTGAATTAACACCTCGCTTTACACGTACCAATATGTCTAGTAAAAAAACTAATACAGCTTCTAAAATCAGTATTATAAATCAAGAAAGTATAGAAAATGCAATTGATTCTACACTTCTTATCAATTATATGCCAGCGTGTGCGGTAGTTAATAAAGACATGGAAATCCTCCAGTTCAGGGGGCCAGTATCTTCTTATTTAGAACATGCATCAGGAAAAGCTAGTCTTAACATTTTAAAAATGGCAAGGCCCGAATTTGCATTTGAACTCCGCAATGCAATTAACACCGTCATAGCTACAAAAAAAACGGTAGTTAAAGACGGAATTGAAATAAAAATTGAATCAGTTTTAAGAATGATGTCTTTTGAAGTTAGTCCACTTAAAATTGAGTGGGAAGAACCTTTATTACTTATTGTTTTTAAACCTCAGGAACAAGTTGAACAATTTATTGAATATGATTTAGAGGGCAAAAAAAGCACAGATCTTAAGGATTTAAAAATAAAAAAACTGACGGAGGAACTAGATAGTACACGTGCTGAAATGATTGCTATCAGTGAATCACAAGATAATATTTATGAGGAACTTCAGGCTGCAAATGAGGAAATTGTATCGTCAAATGAAGAATACCAGACTTTAAATGAAGAATTAGAAACCTCAAAAGAAGAAATTGAAGCTACCAATGAAGAATTAATTTCGACTAATCATGAGTTACAAATGCGTCATGATTTATTAATTCAATCACATGAATATTCCGAGGCAATTATCGCTACTATACATGAGCCAATGCTTATTTTGAATAAGAATTTTCATGTTACATCAGCAAATAAATCTTTTTACAAAAAATTTCAGGTTAATAAAGATGAAACTGAGGGTAAATTACTGTTTGATCTGGGAAACAAACAATGGAATATTACAAAACTTCGTGCAGTTCTAAATGAAATAATTTCCAAGAATACCAGTTTTGAAAATTTTGAAGTTACACATACTTTTTCTGGAATTGGTGAAAAAATAATGTTGCTTAACGCTCATTTAATTATACAAAAAACAAATAGAGAACCACTAATTCTCCTTGCCATTGAAGATATAACAGATCGTTCTCGTTATTATCTAAAAGAAAGATATTCATTAAGTCTTATAGAAGCTAGTCTAGATCCTTTGACAACGATAAGTAATGAAGGTAAAATTACGGATATGAATCAGGCGACTGTTACTATTACAGGTTTATCGCGTGAAAAATTAAAAGGCTCTGACTTTTTTAGCTATTTTACTGAGCCAGCAAAAGCTCGTGCTGCTTATCAGGAAGTATTTGCTAAGGGTTTTGTTGCCAATTCTCCACTTAAATTACGTCATAAAAGCGGCAAGTTAACCGATGTATTATTAAATGGTTCGGTATACAAAGATGATCAAGGAAATATTCTAGGTGTAGTAATAGTCGCCCGAGATATAACCGATCAAAAAAGAATCGAAGCAGAACTTATAGAAGCAAAAGTATTTGCTGAATTAGCTACTTTAATAGCAGAAGAAGCAAAAAGCAAAGCAGAAGAAGCGACAAAAGTGGCGGAAGATGCTATGAAAGCAAAGC
This sequence comes from uncultured Flavobacterium sp., assembly GCA_965366105.1. Lineage (GTDB taxonomy): Bacteria > Bacteroidota > Bacteroidia > Flavobacteriales > Flavobacteriaceae > Flavobacterium. Next base: position 1,710 of record CBDUEE010000280.1, read on the forward strand.
AGCAATTCTTGTCTAATATGAGTCATGAAATACGAACTCCAATGAACGCAATTATTGGATTTACTAGAGTGCTATTAAAAACTCAATTAACGCCTAAACAAATAGAGTACTTAAACGCTATTAAATTAAGTGGAGACACTCTAATTGCATTAATTAATGACATTCTGGATTTAGCCAAAGTGGATGCAGGAAAAATGGTTTTCGAAAAAAAATCATTTAAGATGACCGTTTCAATAGCTTCAATGTTGCAATTATTTGAAACAAAAATTCAAGAAAAAAATCTAAAATTAGTCACAAAATATGACAAAAAAATACCTGAAATTCTTTTAGGAGATTCTATTCGATTGCACCAAATTATTTTAAATCTTGTTAGTAATGCTGTAAAATTTACTTCTCAAGGTATAATTATGGTAAGCACCGATTTATTGTTTGAAGATGCTCATAAAGTCATTATAGAATTTGTAATTTCAGATAGTGGAATCGGAATTTCTGAGGATAATTTAGATTTAATTTTCGAAAATTTCCAACAAGCCAGCAATGTATCTTCTGGTTTATATGGAGGAACTGGTTTAGGCCTTGCTATTGTTAAACAATTAGTTACCTCCCAAGGTGGGAGTATTCGTGTCAAAAGTAAATTAAATGAAGGTTCTACTTTTAGTTTTACGTTACCATTTGAAAAAACAGATTCTAAAACAGAAATAGAAAATGAACATATTGAAGTAGATTCCGAAATAAAAAACATTAAAGTATTAATTGTTGAAGATATACCCTTGAATCAATTATTAATGAAAACACTCCTTGATGATTTTGGTTTTGAACGTGATGTTGCCGAAAATGGTAAAATAGCAATTGAAAAACTAAAGGAAAATAAATACGATCTCATTTTAATGGATTTACAAATGCCAGTAATGAATGGATTTGAAGCTACTGAATACATACGTAAAACTATGAATTCTACAATACCTATTATCGCTTTGACGGCTGATGTTACCACTGTTGATTTAGCAAAATGTAAAAGAGTTGGTATGAACGATTATCTTGCCAAACCAGTCGATGAAAAACTATTATATAATAAAATAATAGCAGTTATAAAAAAATATAAAACAAAAAGCAATCCAGTTTTAAACGAGAGACAGCATACAACTAACAAAATTAAGTGTACTGATTTGACCTATTTAAAACAAAAAACAAAATCAGATCCAGCATTAATGATGGAAATGATAACACTCTATTTGATTCAGACACCAATTATAATAGAAACTATCAAACAAAGTTTATTTGATGAAAATTGGCATTTATTAAATGCGGCAACCCATAAAATCCTTCCCTCTTTTGTAATTGTAGGAATTAATCCTAATTATGAAAAATTAGTGAGAAAAATTCAGGAATTAGCAACTGATTCATCAAAAATAGAAGAAATAAACAACTTAGTTGTACAACTTGAACAAGTTTGTTTGCAAGCCTGTGATGAACTAGAAGAAGAATTTAATAAAATTAAAAAAAATATATAACACATCATAAATATCATATTTATTATATTCCAAATTCATGAATTGTTTTATTCCTCTTTATATTTTCAAGATGCATTTAGCC
>CBDUEE010000281.1:0-3302 GCA_965366105.1 uncultured Flavobacterium sp.
GTATAAAACCTCATCGCTATCAATATTACTATGATTGTACGGTGCAGGAATCGACTTTGGATGGTAGTCGTAAAGTCGCGGTACGAATGAGCAAACTACAAAAGTGCTGGTCTCAAAAGTCTGATGAATTGGCGGTGGCAAGTGAACACGACCCGTAATTGGTTCGAAATTATGAATACTAAAACCGTACGGGAAATTGTAGCCATCCCAACCAACAACGTCAAATGGATGTGTGGCATAAACTAGCTCATGCATCATATTTTCCTTGCGAATTTTTACCGTAAAATCGCCTTTCTCATCGTGGGTTTCCAATTCTGTTGGCAGAATAAAATCTCGTTCGCAAAAAGGAGAATGTTCTAAATGCTGACCAGATTCGTTTTTGTAACGCTTTGGAGTGTAAAATGGAGCGAAAGATTCAACATAAAAAATGCGATTTTCTTCGGTATCAAAATCTATTTGGTAAATAATTCCGCGGGGAATAATAAGGTAATCGCCATATTTAAATGGAATATTTCCCATCATCGTGCGAAGCGTTCCAGTACCTTTATGGATGAACAACATCTCATCGGCATCGGCATTTTTGTAAAAATAGTTTCGAAGTGATTTGCGTGGTGCAGCAAGACCTATCGTACAATCGGCATTGACAAGCATTGGCGTGCGGCTGTCTAGAAAGTCATCTTGAGGTTTTACTTCAAAACCTTTTAAGAGAAGTGACTTAATGTTTTTTCCGATGGCAATCTTTGGCTCAACCGAGTAGGATTCGCCCATTTCTTTAACCTGAGTAGGTCTGTGAACATGGTATAAAAGCGATGAGTGTCCAGAAAATCCTTCTGTCCCAAAAAGCTGCTCATAATAGAGTCCACCTTCGGGTTTCTCAAACTGCGTGTGTCTTTTTTGTGGGAACTTTCCCAATTTATGATATAGTGGCATCCTTTAAAATATTATAATTTATGAAATGAACCTTGTGGCAATTGCGGCAGATTATTGAGCATAACACGGCCGCAAGAATGATCTTGGAAATTATTCCGGACTTCGTTTATGAAGGTATTTCAAATATGATAATAATAGAGTCCACGAATGTTCCATAGCAACAAATATCGTAAAAATTTAAAATATGCTAATCTATTCCAATAAAATAATTATTGAAGGAGCAATAATACCCCAATTTGGCGAGTCCTAGAAAAAAAACCTTTTTAAATGATTTATATCATTTATCGTTAGTTTTTTTATCTTAGCAATCCTTAACAAATCATTATATAAGTATATGGCAGTAAAATCAGAATCTTGGGGAACCAGGACGGGATTAATTCTTGCGATGGCGGGAAATGCGGTAGGATTGGGAAATTTTTTACGTTTTCCGGTTCAAGCAGTTCAAAACGGAGGCGGTGCATTTATAATTCCCTATCTAGTCTGCTTTTTATTAATGGGTATTCCATTGTTATATATTGAGTGGGCATCTGGACGCTTTGGCGGAAAATTCGGAAACCATTCTACTCCTTACATTTTTGACTCAATGGTAAAAGGAAGAGTTCTGAAATATATCGGAGTTTTCGGAATTTTTACCAACGTAGCTGTTGCAGCCTATTATTGTTATATTGAATCTTGGACAATCGCATACGTGTACCATTCACTCGCCGGAACATTTGAAGGAATGAGTCAAAGTAGCGTTGCGCAATTTTTTAATTCATACGTGAATATTGCCGAATCAACGACAGGAATCCCCTATGAAGCAATTGTCTTTTATATCCTTTGTTTGCTACTCAACACTTTTATTTTATCAAAAGGTTTAAAAGGAATTGAGAAAGTTGCCAAAATTGGAATGCCGTTGCTAATTATTTTTGGAGTAATCCTCGCTATAAAAGGACTTACTCTTGGTACAAGCGGCGCCTCGGATCTTTTTCCAAACGCTAATGCGTGGGATGGTTTAAACTTTTTGTGGACACCTCAGTATGATTCATTATTAGACTTAAAAGTTTGGATGGCTGCCGCTGGACAAATTTTCTTCACACTTTCGGTGGGAATGGGAACTATTCATTGCTACGCTGCTTACATCGACGCAAAAGATGATATCGCTCTTAATGCTACTTCGGCAGGATTTATGAACGAATTTGTAGAAGTGGTATTAGGAAGTACAATCGTAATTCCAATTGCAGCAGGTTACTTAGGTCTTGATTGGGTTCTAGAAAATGCTGGTTTTGGAATGGCCTTTCAAACAATGCCGTATTTATTCCAACAATGGGGTCCAATTTTGGCCGCTTTAGGAGGATTATTCTGGTTTGGATTGTTATTCTTTGCAGGAATTACCTCATCATTGGCAATGGGAACACCGTGGATGGGCTTCATGAGAGACGAATTTAATTGGAGTCAAAACAAAGGCGCTTGGTCTTTTGGATTACTAATTTTGGTGATGGGACTTCCAACGGTGATTTTTTACAACCAAGGTGTTTTTGACGAATACGATTATTGGGCAGGAACCGTGAGTTTGGTGGTTTTTGCAATGTTTGAAACAATCTTATTTGCTTGGGTTTTTGGTATGAATAGAGGTTGGGCCGAAATAACAAGAGGCGCCGATATCAAAGTACCAAATATCTACAAATTCATCATTAAATTTGTCACTCCAATAATGCTGATCATCATTTTCTTAGGTTCGTTATTCAAACCTCTTGCTAATGATTGGTCGGGAAATATTTCAAGTTTATTCGCTGGAGATGGCTGGCCTTTAGACAATGGATCTATTATCAAAACGGTGATGCACGCAGGTATTAGAGATCAAATAGCCGCTGCGACAGATATTGCCGTGATAAGCGGACTAGAAGATAAAATAATGTATTTGAACTTTGCCCGATTTATGCTGATTGCTCTATTTATTGGTATTAGTTTACTGGTATATTTTGCATTTTTGAAGAGAAGAAGAGAAGGTCGCGCAACCCTATAAAAAATTAAATTATGAACACAGAAGCACTTACATTGATGGTTTTCACGCAAGGTCTCGTTACAGCGTGTACGCTTTACTTCTTCTATAAAGTTTTGACTACTCCACCAAAATCGGAGCCAGATTCATTTTCAGAAAATGATGATGAAGAAATTCGTGAAGAGGATTAATTTTTTTAGAATAAGGATTTTTTCGCTTTCGCTAAATGCATAAAAGTTACCACGTTGCTATTGAAATTCTTTGATAAGAAAGATGATTTTTTAGCGATTTCACCACTTTTGAAGCTATAAAAGTGAATTGAAAACTATAGATTGAAAGGAATTTTCTTGATCGGTTGATTGAGGAAGTTCCTTTTTTTTTGTGGATATTA
>CBDUEE010000282.1:0-3294 GCA_965366105.1 uncultured Flavobacterium sp.
CTACTTTAATGATATATACAGTACAACCAAAGAATTAATTTTATTTTTGATACCAAATTCAATGGTAATCAATATATTATTTAGTATTGTAATTCCTATTTTAATTATTTTTTTGATTTATAAACTTATTAAAATCAGAACTAGATTAAAAAGTAATTTATTAGAAAAAAGCACAAAAACAATTACCGAAAAAAAAGAATATCAAATTTATCTTTTGTTTCTAGGAATTATACTTCCTATTATAGAAATCACTTTTGAATTTTTAAAAATACGTCCTTATAGCCTATTGTTAGTCAATTGTTCTATGGGTGTTGTGTTATTATTGTTGTATTTTATGAGTACAAAGTTTGCAATAATATTTAAAAATATTCAACAAATTTTTACGGTCTGCTTTTTATTGTATTTTATTTCAATATTTAGAAATATAATCATTTCTCCAAATGACATTATACCTATTACTGCTTTTGTTGGTACTTTTTATTTTTCTTATACGGTGTTTAAATCTGTAAAATTATACTGGAGTTTTGTCATTATGGTTTTTACTTATTTTTGGATCATTTATATTTTTGATTTAGTTCCTACCAAAACAATTCTGGTTTTGTTTATTAACTCCTTTATAATTTTAATAATAAATTACATTCGGTATATATTATGGTTAAACAACAATACCAAATCTAAATTTAACGATCAAATTATTAATAAAGGCAATTCTCTTATTCTAGCTACCAATAGAAAAGGAGAAGTTGTATTTTGCAGTGAAAATGTAAATAAGATTTTAGGATATTCCGAGGATCAGGTATTAGGTTTGGGATATTGGAAAGTTTCGGAGGATAGCAATTTTTATGGTGAAAATTATAGCACAAAATTTAAAGATGATAGGGTGTTCATCCGTAAAGTAAAATGTAGTAATGGCGATTACAAATACATACAATGGGACGATAAGAGGTTCTCAAATGATTTACTCATCGGAATAGGTCAAGATGTTACCAATGAAGTTCAAATACAAAACCAATATAAAGATTTAATTCAGAATGCAATTGACATTATTTATGAAGTTGATTTAAATGGGTATTTTACATTTGTAAATGACTTTACTCAAAAATCCCTTCTGTACGAAAATTATGAAATCATAAATAGAAAGTGCACAGAATTCATTAGAAAAGATTACATCGAAAGTATTATGTATTTTTATGAGAATTTATTAGATGGTAAAGACTATTTTCCAACTATAGAATTTCCTTTAATCAAAAAGAATGGTGAAGAATTATGGGTGTCCCAAAAAGTAATTATTCGTAGAAATGAATTTGGAAGAATAGTGGCTTATTCTGGTATTGCAAGAGATATTACCAAGTTTAAAGATATTGAACGCGAAAATAAAATTCGCCAGCAAAAAATAGAAGAATATAACCAAGTCATAAAAAAAATATCTTCTACTAACTTTAGTAATTATCAAAACCTGGATGTTAGTGTGATGCAAATAATTGAATCAGCTGCAAAAGTAACAAAGTGTAACCAGGTTAGTTATTGGAAATATACAGAAGATTCAATTACATGTGAGAATTTATATAATATTGATACTAACAGTTATAGTAAAGGTTATGTTATAGAAAAGAAAAAGTATCCAATTTATTTTGAATCAATAAAAAACAACACCCAAGTTTGTGCCTCAAATGTCTTTGATAAATATGAAGTTTCTGAATTTATAGAAGATTATTTCTTGAAATTCAACATTAAATCCCAACTTGATATACCTATTTTTATCAATGGAGAGTTATCTGGTGTTCTATCGTTTGAAACAATAGGAATTCAAAAAAACTGGGATAATGATGATGTTATTTTTGCCAGAACAATAGCAGATCTAATATCATTGACTGTAATTTCTCATAGTCGTTATAGTGCCGAAAAAAAATTAGAATACAAGAGTGAACTTTTGTCTGCAATGACACTGTGTACGGAGAAATTTTTAAACAGTAATGACATTAACGATATTTTCTCGAATGTACTTGTTATTATGGGCAAAGCGACCAAATCCCATAGAGCTTATTATTATGAAAATAATAGTGATCAGCAATCTATAAGTCAAAAATACAGATGGATTGTTCACAATGATAAATTGACTGAGAATAATAGTAAACTTCAAAATGTACCACATGCATTTTTTGAAGAGTTATTGTCTCCACTTCTAAAAAACAAAGCTTACGAGGCAATAATTTCTGATATTAAAAACCCTTCCCTTAGAAATAAACTTGAGGGCTTAGAGGTTGTTTCAGTAATTCTATTTCCGATTTTCGTCAAAAATAAATTTCATGGTTTTTTAGGATTTGATAATACTCAAGAAGAAAAACACTGGACTGAAGATGAGGTGAATATTTTACAAACCTTAGCTCGTAATATTGCCTCCTCAATTGAGCGCATTACAACTGAAACTGCCATATATGAAAGCGAAGAGAAATTTAGATTATTAGCTAACAATATACCTGGAACTGTTTATTTATCAAATTACGATGAAAATAATACTAAAATTTATATAAATGATAAAATTGAAAAATTAACAGGTTACCCAAAATCAAGTTTCATAAATAACGAACTATCATTCATAGACTTAATTCATCCAGAAGACAAATTGGCTACTATTGCTGCTCAAAAAAGCGCAATCGACAATAAGAATCCCATACATTTAACCTATCGGATTGTTCATAAAGACGATCATATTATTTGGGTAGAGGAATTTGGAGACACCATTTATAAAGATGGAAAAATTGCATTCCTAGAAGGCATTTTTATTGACATCACAGAAAGAAAGACTGCCGAAACGGTAGTTAAAGAAAAAGAATTGGCTGAAGCAGCTAATAAATCTAAATCAGAATTTTTAGCTAATATGAGTCATGAAATAAGAACTCCTTTAAACGGAATTATTGGTTTCACAGATTTATTGATGAACACAAATCTTGGGAAAATACAGGAGAAATACATGACAACCATAAACCAGTCAGCACACTCCTTATTAGACATTATCAATGATATTCTTGATTTCTCCAAAATTGAAGCTGGAAAACTGGAATTGTTTATTGAAAAACATGATATAAATGAATTATTGACTCAAGTAATCGATTTGATTTTATACGAATCAAACCAGAAAAAATTAAATTTAGAACTTATTATTGCCACAAATATTCCTAAATACTTTTGGCTGGACAGCGTAAGATTAAAACAAATTTTAATAAATTTACTAGCAAATGCAGTAAAATTCACAGAGAAAGGATCAATAAAACTGGAATTATCATTAATACAAAC
>CBDUEE010000283.1:0-3276 GCA_965366105.1 uncultured Flavobacterium sp.
CGAATTTCTTGCTTTTTCCGGTAAACCAAGTGACTAATCGATACAAAAGGATAATGACAGTAAATACGGTAATAGCTGGAATTATACCCACATCTTCATAAAACATTGGGTCTCCCGCTGCTGATCCTAAAGCAATTATTATTACAGTTTCAAAAACAGACAATTGTTTTACGCCGCGTTTTCCTGCTACTTTTAAGGTAAGCAGTAAAACAATAAACATTACTGTAGATCGAAAAATGACTTCTAAAAGAAAGGATTCTGGTAAACCATTAAATAGTAATCTGTTCCATTCAAATATTTCTTTCATAATAGAAATTTAGTTGTTTAAAGCCAATTCTATTGCGTTTGTGAACAAATCTTCTAGTGAAATTCCGGCTGCTTTTGCTTGCTGTGGAATCAAGCTTTCTGTGGTTAATCCGGGAATGGTGTTCATTTCAAGCATGAACGGTTCACCAGCTACGATAATAAATTCACTTCTAGAGAACCCTTTCATTTTTAGGATTTCGTAAGCGCGTTTTGCTATTTCGCCTACTTTTTGCGTCATTTCATCAGAAATTCTGGCTGGCGTAATTTCTTGTGATTTTCCTAAGTATTTTGCTTCATAATCGAAGAAATCATTATCTGATACTATTTCGGTAATGGGTAATACAGTTACGATTCCTTTGTAATTGATAACTCCAACCGAAACTTCAGTTCCGTCTAGGAAGCTTTCTATGATGATTTCGTTATCTTCTTTGTAAGCCACTTCAATTGCAATAGGCAATTCGGTAGCTGTTTTTGCTTTAGAAATTCCGAAACTTGATCCTGCTTTATTTGGTTTTACAAAACAAGGCAAACCCACTTTTGCTACAATCTCGTCCGTATTGATTTTATCCCCTTTATTTAAGTAATAAGAAGTTGCTGTTTTGATTCCGTATGGTTTTAAAACCGATAATAAATCTCTTTTGTTGAACGTTAAGGCCGCTTGGTAGTAATCGCAAGAGGTTTGTGGAATGTTTAAAAGTTCGAAATACGCTTGCATTAAACCATCTTCGCCAGGTGTTCCGTGAATGGCATTAAACACACAATCAAAAGTGATTTTAGTGCCAGCGACTGTTACAGAAAAGTCATTTTTATCGATGGGGAATTCCGTATCACTTGCATCTACATAAACCCATTTTTCTTTGAAAATATGGATGCGGAATGCATTGTATTGGGTTTTGTCTAAGAATTGATAAACAACGTTTCCGCTGATAAGTGAGATTTTATATTCGCTAGAATATCCGCCCATGATGATGGCAATGTTCTTCATTTTTGAAAGATATAGGTTATGAAAACGTTTACTTTTTTTAGCCCCGATAGTAGTGGAAATCCTTTTTATTGGCCTTTTGGCCGATAAAAAGATTGCAACGAATAGCGGGAAATAGCTCCAGAGAGTATTAAACAAAATTATCATTTTTTTTGAAACGAAATAGCTTTATCTTTGCGACATCTAAAAATAAATTTATGAGTTTACGTAAGTATCTTACTAGCCGTGTTTTTGTAATACAAGTACTAGTTGCTTTTGCCATTTTGGCTACTTTGGGTTATTTGTTTATGCATTGGTTGACTTTTACAACCGATCACGGTCATGAAATTGCAGTTCCGGATTTGCGAAAACTGACTGAGGAACAAGTGCAGACTAAACTTGATGAATTGGATTTAGACTACGTTCTTTTGGATAGTGTGGATTACAGAAGTGATTTTCCTCAGTTTAGTGTGGTAGAACAAGATCCAACTCCGGGTACTAAGGTTAAAGTAGGTCGAAAAATATACATAAAAATTAATACTTCTGGATTTTCATCAGTTAAAGTTCCTGATTTAATCGAAAAAACGTATCGTGAAGCGGTGCCAACATTGAAAGCTTTAGGACTTGATGAGGGAACAGTTACTTATGTACCCAATTTAGGAAAAGATATGGTGCTGGAAATGCGTTTTAAAGGGCGAAACCTAAAAGTAGGCGATAGAGTTCTAAAATCATCTAAAATTGATTTGGTTTTGGGCGACGGAAAAATGAGTTATCAAGAAGAAGAAAATGCTGTGGATACACTAAGTACGCCAATAGAATAAATACCAATTAATGAATAATACTGTAGATACAATAGATTTAGAAGACGAGTTATATGAACATTTTAGATTTGAAGTTCCTAAAGGCCAAGCGGCTTTGCGAATTGATAAATATTTGATGGGATTGATCCAAAATGCAACTCGAAATAAAATACAAACTGCCGCAACTGAAGGGAATATTTTTGTGAATGATGCGACAGTAAAATCAAATTACAAGGTGAAAGCGAATGATGTGGTTCGCGTGATGCTGACTCATCCTCCTTATGAAAATCATATTATTCCAGAGAATATTCCGCTGGATATTGTTTACGAAGACGAGACTTTATTGCTAATAAACAAATTACCTGGAATGGTAGTGCATCCTGGTCACGGGAATTATACAGGAACTCTGGTTCATGCTTTGGCGTATCATTTTGATAATTTGCCAATGAATAGTAGTGAGCGTCCTGGATTAGTACATCGAATTGATAAAGACACTTCTGGTTTGCTAGTTATTGCCAAAACAGAAGCTGCTATGACCCATTTAGCAAAACAATTTGAAGCGAAAACTTCTGAAAGAGAATATGTAGCTTTGGTTTGGGGAAATGTGGTTGAAGATAATGGAACGATCGAAGGAAACTTAGCGCGCCACTTGAAAGACCGCATGCAAATGGCTGTTTTTGCTGATCCAGAAATAGGAAAGCCTGCCATTACACATTACAAAGTTTTAGAGCGTTTTGGGTATGTAACTTTGATTTCATGCCAACTAGAAACGGGTAGAACACACCAGATTCGCGCGCATTTAAAACATATTGGTCATCCTCTTTTTAATGACGAGCGTTATGGCGGTCATTTGATTTTGAAAGGAACTACGTTTACCAAATACAAACAGTTTATAGACAATTGTTTTAAAGCATTACCAAGACAAGCCTTACATGCTAAAACATTAGGTTTTGTTCATCCTGCAACGGGTGAATTAATGCGATTTGATACAGAATTACCACAAGATCTACAAGATTGTATTGAGAAATGGAGAAATTATTCTAAGTCTCATGGAACTGATGAAGTAGAAGAATAAGATTTAAAAAGCTCCGTTATGGGGCTTTTTTTATAGAATTAATTTATTGCTATTCAGTATTTTTTTCTTTTATAAATGTTGTTTTCTTAGCTCTTTTAATTCGAATTATATAATTTAATTAGATTTGTACCGTT